>NZ_JBEPCJ010000013.1:0-150730 GCF_040299565.1 Spirillospora sp. NPDC000708 | reverse complement strand
GGGCGACCCCCTGGAACCCCGGTCACGAGGGAGGGGCTGTTTCCCGCTCCGCTGGCGCTCCGCGTGAAACAGCCCCTCCGTCGCCGGGCATGCCCGCTCCGCTCGCTGCACTCGCTCCGCGTGCACGCCCGTGTTAGCCCAGGGGGGCGACCCCCTGGAACCCCCGTCACGACGGTGGGGCTGTTTCCCGCTCCGCTGGCGCTCCGCGCGAAACAGCCCCTCCGTCGCCGGGCATGCCCGCTGCGCTCGCTGGCGCTCGCTCCGCGTGCACGCCCGTGAGGTGGCTGAGCTTCAACCCGCCGGGGCTGGGGTTCAGACCCGCCGGGGTCGGGGTTCGACCTGCTGGGGCTGGGGTCGACCGCCGGGGTCGAGGTCCAACCCGTCGGGGCTGGGCTTCCAACTGGCGGGGTTGGGGGTGGGGCTTGGGCGGGTTGGGGTCAGGTGGGTGGGGTGGGGTCGTCGGGGTGGGCGTCGCTGTTGGGGTACTCGACCAGGGCCAGGACGCGGCTGGCCATGAAGCGGGCCGTGCGGACCGGGGTGCCGGTGCGGGTGACCTCGCTGACCTCCACCACGCCGCGCCGCGTCGCGACCTCCACGCGCCGCCCCGCCCGGGCGGCGACCACCTCGTACGTCCGCGTCCCCTCGCCGCCGGCGTCGATCACGATCTCGACCCTGTCGCCCTTCATCGGCGCGAACCTCCGATCGTCGAACGTATATTCGACTTATACCCCGAAACGGGTCTCGCGAACCGCCGCGAAGAGGGCGAAAAGTGCTGGTCAGCCCGTGGGACGGACCTGGACGATCCCGTCGGTCACCCGGGTCTCGAACGAGGGCTGGCGGGCGGTCGCGGGGCCGTGCACGACCGAGCCGTCCCGGACCCGGAAGGTGCTGCCGTGCCACGGGCAGACGATGCAGGTCTCGGCGTTGTCGTCGGTGGTGACGCGGCCCTGGTGCAGCGGCCCGGCGAGGTGGCTGCACCGGTCGGCGAGGACGTTGATCTCGTCGCCCTCGCGCAGCACGAACAGGCTGATGTAGCCGAGGCGGCGGTGCACCGGCCAGCCGTCCGGCAGCTCCTCGGCGGCGCACAGGTCGTGCCAGCCGGTCGCGACGAGGTGGGACGTCTGGTCGGCGTGGCTGGCGCCCGCGGCCTGCCGGAACGCCAGGTGCCCGCCGAGGTAGGTGCCGCCGAGCAGCACGGTGAGGCCCGCGAAGCCGAACGCCTTCCCGGCGCCGTCCCGTCCCTGGTAGCGGGCGGCGAGGGACGCCGTGTAGAGCATGCTCGCGGTGGCCGTCGCGGACGCGTGCACGAGGCCGACGCGCTGCTGCTCGCGGTGCAGCGCGGACCAGTCGGCGATGCCGGTGAGCACGGTCGGGACGGCCCCGACGAGCCCGGCGGCGACGAGCGTCTGGGAGGCGCGCGCCGTCCCGGGCATGAGGTCGAGGATCGCCGACGACATCCAGCAGCCGATCGGCACGTCGGTGAGGGGTGTGTGCGCGGGATGCCCGAACGGGACGCCGTGCAGGGTGTCCTTCAGCGGGCCGGGGCGGAGCGTCTTGCGCACGGCGGTGGACAGCACCCGGATGGTGCGGTCGAGGCCGCTCGCGCGCTCGATGGTCTCCGTCGCGTCCGCCAGCCGCTGCGACGCCTGTGTCCGCGCGCCGCGCCGGAAGATGTTGCTCGACCGCCGGTTCATGTCCCTCCCTCGGGTGCGTGCGGGCGGCCCGCCCGAGGCGGCGCCCGGACCCATCGGTTCCGTCCGGCCCACTGGTTAGAGACGGCCGTAATGGGACGCTCGATTGCGAGGTTAGTCGATCCCCCGTGTGACGTTCGAGGCGGCCCGAGCCGCCCGCGGCGAGGGATACCTACCTGGACGCGCCTGGGCTAAACACGGCCCGCCAACGGGCGCGCACGCGGAGCGAGATCGGCGAACGGGCCGTCTCGCGCGGAGCGGGGAACGGCCTGTTCGCCGTGACGGGGGTTCCAGGGGGTCGCTCCCCTGGGAAGGCCAGGTCAGGGACGTACCGGTGTCAGGGTGACGGGGACGCCGTTGAACACGGCGTTGCCGGACAGCGGGTCGATCTCCTGCTCGTCGGTGACGGCGTTCACGTTCACCCCGGCGTGCTCGCGGGCGACGGCGGTGCGGGTGCCGGGACGGTCGTGCCCCCAGCCGTGCGGGAGGCTCACGACGCCCGCCATGACGGCGTCGGTGGGCTCGGCGACGGCGTCCACGGACCCGGTCCGCGAGGCGACCCGGACGGTGTCTCCCGCGCCGACGCCGAGCCGGGCCGCGTCGGCGGTGTTGAGCTGGAGCGTGCAGGTGTTGGAGCCGCGCACCAGTTCCGGGACGTTGTGCAGCCAGCTGTTGTTGGACCGCAGGTGCCGCCGCCCGATGAGCACGAAGCCCCCGTCCGACGGGCTGTGCGAGCGCAGCGCGGTGTGCAGGCGGTCGACGTCGGCGGCGCAGGTGGACGGGCACAGCTCGACGCGCCCGGACGTCGTGCACAGCACCTCGTCGATGCGGGGCTTGAGGGCGCCGAGGTCGAGGCCGTGCGGGTGCTCGGTGCGCAGCCGGGTGAGGGTCAGGCCGGACGGGTCGGCGCCGAAGCCGTCGCCGTAGGGGCCGAGCCGCAGCATCATGTCGAGCCGCTGCTCGGTGAGGGTGCCGCTTTCGGCCAGCATCTTGCGCAGCTCGTCCGCCTCGCGGCCGTGCACCGGCGAGCCGGGCAGCGTGGTCGCCTTCCGCAGCGTCGTCGAGATGATCATCTCGTCGAGCGCGGCGGGGTCGCCGTCGGCGCCGGACGCGGCGAGCGCGAGGCGCGCGAGCAGGTCGGACTCGCTCGGCCGCCCGTCCGGCAGCGGCACGACCGGCGGCGAGTAGCGGGCGTAGTCGCGGACGGCGAGGCCGGTCAGCGCGATGTCGTAGTGCGGCGTCTGCGCCGGGCGCGGCGGCGGCAGGATCACGTGCGCGTGCCGGGTCGTCTCGTTCAGGTACGGGTCGACGCTCACCATGAAGTCGAGGCCGGCGAGCGCGCGGTCGAGGCGGGCGGCGTTCGGCGCGGACAGCGCGGGGTTCCCGCCGATGGTGACCAGCGCCCGGATCCGGCCCTCGCCGGGCGTCTCGATCTCGTCGGCCAGGGTCGCGACGGGGAACTCGCCGTTGACCTCGGGCAGGTCCCGGACGCGGCTGCGCCACCGCCCGGTGGTGAACGGCTTCTTGCGCCGGTACACGGGCGCGTGCGCGGGGCGCGGGAACATCGCGCCGCCGGGCCGGTCGAGGTTGCCGGTCAGCACGTTCAGGACGTCCACGAGCCAGCTGTTGAGCGTCCCGAACGCCTGCGTGCACGTGCCGATGCGCCCGTAGACGGCGGCGCGGTCGGCGGCGGCCAGCTCGCGCGCGGTCCGGCGGATCGTCTCGGCGGGGACGCCGGTGACGGGCGCGACGCGCTCGGGCGCGAAGTCGACGGCCAGGGCCCGCATGTCCGCCAGCCCGTTGACCATGCCGTCGAGGCGCACCGTGACGAGGTCCTCGGCGAACAGCGTGTGGACGAGCCCCATCAGCAGGAACGCGTCCGTCCCCGGGCGGATGAACAGGTGCTCGTCGGCGAGCGCCGCCGTCCGCGTGCGGCGCGGGTCGACGACGACGACCTTCCCGCCGCGCGCGCGGATCGCCTTCAGCCGGCCGGGGAAGTCGGGCGCCGACGCGAGGCTCCCGTTGGACTCCAGCGGGTTCGCGCCCAGCATCAGCAGGTGCCCGGTCCGGTCGAGGTCCGGCACCGGGATGGCGAGCGGGTCGCCGAACATGTGCCCGCAGCTCACGTGCTTCGGCATCTGGTCGGCGGTGCTCGCGGTGTACAGGTTGCGGGTGCCGAGCGCCTTCACGATCGCCGACGCGTACAGCGGCCCCGCCACCGAGTGCGCCGTCGGGTTGCCGATGTAGACGGCCACCGCGTCCCGCCCGTACCGCTCGACGACCCGCGCCAGCTCCCGCCGGACCGTCGCGAACGCCTCGTCCCAGCCGGCCGTCCGGTGGGCGTCGCCGTCGCGGACGAGCGCCTCCTGGAGCCGGTCGGGGTCGCCGTCGAGGACCCCGAGCGTCGCGCCCTTCGGACACAGGAACCCTTTGCTGAACGGGTCGTCCCTGTCGCCGCGCACGCGCGTCACCGCGCCGCCGTCGTCGAGGGTCAGCTCCAGCCCGCAAAGGGCTTCGCAGAGGGGACAGGTGCGGAAGGCCGTGCGGTCGCCCATGTGTCGACGCTCCTCCTGTGGGGCCGAACTCCATTCTGTCGCGTAATTCCGGGGGGCGCCATTTCCACGGTCTGGAGTTACTTTGTTGTTGAGGACTTCCGGCAGCCACAAGGAGCTGCTATGGACGCGTGGGTCGTCTGGTTGCTGATCGCGGCGCTCCTCGGGATCGCCGAACTGCTCACGCTGACGCTCGCGCTCGGCCTGCTCGCCGTCGCCGCGCTCGCCGCCGGCCTCACCGGCGCGGCCGGCCTCCCCCTCGCCGGCCAGGTCGCCGTCTTCGCCGCCGGGGCCGTCGCGGGCCTCGCCGTCGTCCGGCCCGTCGCGCGCCGCCACATTCGGCAGCCGCCGCCGCTGCGCACCGGCGCCGTCGCCCTCGTCGGACGCGAGGCCCTCACGCTCACCGAGGTGTCCCGCGCCGGCGGGCGCGCCCGGATCGGCGGCGAGGAGTGGTCGGCCCGCCCCTACGACCCCGACCTCGTCATCCCGGCCGGCGCCGCCGCCGACGTCCTCGCCATCGAAGGCGCCACCGCCCTGCTGTACCCGGTCCCGGGCGGGCCGGGCGAGGAGACACCATGACCGAGATCGCCATCGCCCTGCTCATCGTCGTCGTCGCCGGGCTGGCCGTGGTCGCCGCCGCGGTGATGCGGTCGGTCTGGATCGTCCCGCAGGCGCGCGCCCGCAACGTCGAGCGCCTCGGCCGCTACCACCGCACCCTCGAACCCGGCATCAGCTTCGTTCTGCCGTTCGTCGACCGCGTGAAGTCGCTCATCGACCTGCGCGAGCAGGTCGTCTCGTTCAAGGCGCAGCCGGTCATCACGGAGGACAACGTCGTCGTCCACATCGACACCGTGCTGTTCTTCCAGGTCACCGACCCGCGCGCCGCCGACTACGAGATCGTCAACTACATCAAGGCGATCGAGCAGCTCACCGCGACGACGCTCCGCAACGTCATCGGCACTCTCGACCTGGAGGCCACCCTCACCTCCCGCGACCGCATCAACACCGCGCTGCGCGGCGTGCTGGACGACGCGTCCGGCAAGTGGGGCATCCGCGTCACCCGCGTGGAGATCAAGGCGATCGAGCCGCCCGCGTCCATCAAGGACGCCATGGAGAAGCAGATGCGCGCCGAGCGCGAGAAGCGCGCCGCGATCCTCACCGCCGAGGGCGCCCGCGCGTCCAAGATCCTCACGGCGGAGGGCGACAAGCAGTCGACGATCCTGCGCGCCGAGGGCGCGAAGCAGGCCGCCGTCCTGGAGGCCGAGGGGCAGGCGAAGGCGATCGAGCGCGTCTTCTCCACCATCCACGCGGCCGACCCCGACCCGAAGCTGCTCGCCTACCAGTACCTCCAGACCCTCCCGAAGCTCGCCGAAGGCCAGGGCAGCACCTTCTGGGTGATCCCGAGCGAGGTGACGAGCGCCCTCCAGGCCGTGACCCAGGCGTTCAGCGGCCCCACCCGCAAACCGGACCCGGAACCGTCCGGATCCGACGAGCCCGAAGCGCCCCGCGAGATCTCTTCCAGCGACCCGATCCCGCCCTACCAGCTCACCCAGGGCAAGCCCAACGGCCAAGAGACCCCCGCCGACCCCGCCCCCTGACCCCGCCTCCTGACCTCCGCCGCGGCGTGCGGGCGGAGTGCGAGTGAGTGGGGTTGCCGGTGTTGAGGAAATGGGCGGATTCGCCCTGAGGGCCGGATGTGGTCGGGGGTGGGGTGGGGGGATTGTCCTGGTCGTGCCATGCTTGGCCGATCAAGACGGGGAGGTCTCCCATGCGCGTTTTCGCCGTGGCAGCCGTGGGCGTGCTGGTCGCCGCCGCCGTGTCCGCGTGCGGCGGGTCCGACGGGCCGGAGGCCGCGGGGGCGACGCCGCCGGCGGCCACGTCTCCGGCGAAGCCGAAGGGGGGAGCGGCGCCGTCGAAGGCGGCGCCGCAGCCGATCGTCATCGCGTTCGGCGGGGACACGCACTTCGAGGGGCAGCTGCGGTCCCGGCTGGCGAACCCGGCGACCGCGCTCGGGCCCGTCGCGTCCACGCTGCGGCCCGCCGACCTCGCCATGGTGAACCTGGAGACGGCGATCACGACGGGCGGCACCCCGGCGCCCGGCAAGGAGTTCACGTTCCGCGCGCCGCCGACGGCGCTGACCGCGCTGCGCCGCGCCGGCGTCGACGTCGCGTCCATGGCGAACAACCACGGCATGGACTACATGGAGGAGGGGCTGCGCGACTCGCTCGCCGCGATCAGGCGCAGCGGCTTCCCGATCGTCGGGATCGGCCGTAACGCGGACCAGGCGTATCGGGCGTACCGGACGACCGTGAAGGGCAACCGGATCGCGATCGTCGGCGCGACGCAGGTGCTGGACGACAACCTGGTCTCGGCGTGGACGGCGACCGGCGGCAAGGGCGGCCTCGCGTCGGCGAAGGACGTGCCGCGGATGGTGCAGGCGGTGAAGGACGCGCGGAAGGGCTCCGACCTCGTCATCGTGCATCTGCACTGGGGGCAGGAGCTGAAGGGGTGCCCGCTGCCGCGGCAGCAGGAGCTCGCCAAGGCCCTCGTCGACGCGGGCGCGGACATCGTCGTCGGCGGGCACGCCCACATCCCGCTCGGCGGCGGGTATCTGCAGGGCCGGTACGTCCATTACGGCATGGGCAATTTCGTGTTCTCGTCGGCGCAGGGGCAGACGGCGAAGTCCGGTGTGCTGCTGCTGCGGGTGGAGGGCCGGAAGGTCACGAAGGCGAAGTGGAAGCCGGCGCAGATCACCGGCGGGCTGCCCATCCCGATGAAGGGCGCGACGGCGGCCGCCGAGGTGAAGCGGTGGAACGGCCTGCGCGCCTGTACGGGCCTGACGGCGCGCCCCTAGTCGCGCCCCTAGTCGCGTCCCGAGTGGACTCTCCCACTGTGGGAGACGTCAGGCTGAGGACGTGAGCAACGATCTCCTGCCCATCGGGCGGTTCGCGCGGCTGTGCCGGTTGAGCGTCAAGCAGCTGCGCCACTACGACGACCTGGGCCTTCTCGCCCCGGCATGGGTCGACCCCTCGTCGGGCTACCGGTACTACCGGCCCGAACAGGCGCGGGACGCGCTGATGGTCGGGATGCTGCGGGAGCTCGACGTCCCGCTGCCCGCGGTGGCGCGCGTCCTCGCGGGCCAGGGCGCGGCGGCGCTGAAGGACGCGCGGGACCGGCTGGAGGCGGACGTGGCGCGGCGCCGCCGCGCGCTGCGGCTCCTGGACCGGGTGCTGGCCGAGGGGCTGCCCGACACGGAGGTGTCGGTCGCCGAGGAGCCGGCCCGGAGGGTGCGGATCGCGCGCGAGGCGGCGACCCCGACGACGATTGCGGCGGCCACCGGGGCCTGCGTGGCCCGGCTCCTGCCGGAGGCCGAGGGGCCGCCGAGCCTCGTCGGGCTGTTCCCGCTGGACATGGCCGACGAGTTCGAGGTGCGGGTGGCGCTGGAGTCGGCGTCCGGCGAGGACGTCCTGCCCGGCGGGGCGTTCGCGCGGGCCCTGCACATCGGCCCGTACGAGGAGATCGCGCTCACCGTCCACGGCGTGCTGGCCTGGTTCGGCGACCACGGGCACGCGCCCGCGGGGCCGGTCCGCGAGGTCTACCTGAACGACCCGGGGAGCACGCCGCCCGAGCACCTGGAGACCCGGGTGCTGATCCGACTGGAGGATGTCCGATGAGCTGGTACGAGGCGGCGGAGAAGCCGGAGATCGCGGAGTTCGGCCCGGTGTCGGGGCTGGCCGTCACCGGACGCGGCGAGCCGGGCGGCGCGGCGTACGGGGCGAGCGTCGGCGCGCTGTACGCGGTGATGGGCGCGCTCGGCGCGCCGATGGTCCCGCTGGAGGGACGCTGGTGGGTGGAGGACGAGCGCTCCCCGTTCGAGGTGCCGCGCGAGGAGTGGTGGTGGCACCTGTTCCTGCGGCTCCCCGACGAGGAGGGCGCGATCGGGGCCGGCGCGATCGAGGCGGCCGTCACGCAGGTCAGGCAGGGGGTGCCGGCGGCGGCGCGCGTCCAGCGCGTCACGTTCACCGACGGGCGCTGCGTGCAGATGCTGCACCGCGGCCCGTACGCGGACGAGCCCGCGAGCCTCGCCGAGATGGACGCGCTGATGAAGGCGGAGGGCCTGGAGGTGAACGGCCTGCACCACGAGATCTACCTGTCCGACCCGAACGAGCCGGACCAGTCGAAGGCGCGGACGATCCTCCGCCAGCCCGTCCGCTGAGAGGCTCTGGACAGCGGACCTCATCGGCGTAGGTTCTCGGGCAAACCCCCAGAGAACGGTAGGGAGCGCCGATGCGGGACCAGCGGGTGAGGTCGGGCGGGACCGAACTGGCCGTACGGGAGCGCGGGGAGGGCGGCCGGCCGACGGTCGTCCTCGTCCACGGCTACCCCGACACCGGCGCGATGTGGGACGACGTCGCCGAGCGCCTCGCCGGCCGGTTCCGCGTGGTCACCTACGACGTGCGCGGCGCGGGCGGCTCGTCCGCGCCGTCCGACCCGCTGGACTACGGCCTCGACGCGCTGATGGGCGACCTGGAGGCGGTGCTGGACGGCGTCGGCGCGGACGAGCCCGTCCATCTCGTCGGCCACGACTGGGGGTCGGTGCAGGGCTGGGAGGCGGTCATCGGCGACCGGCTGCGCGGCCGGTTCGCCTCGTTCACCTCGATCTCGGGGCCGGACCGGCGGCATCTCGCACGCTGGGTGCGGACCGCCGTCCGGTCCGGGCCGCGCGGGGTGCGGGAGGTGCTGGGGCAGGCGCGCCGCAGCGTCTACATGCCGGTGCTGATGGCGCCGCGCGCGGGCGAGCTGGCGGCGCGGCTGCTGCCCGCCGGGTTCGCGCGCGGGCTGCGGCTGCGGGAGGGCGCCGAGCCGCGCCCGGGGCATCCGGCCGCCACACTGGCGCGGGACGCGCGCAACGGGCTCGGCCTGTACCGGGCGAACATGGGGCGCCGCCGCGGCTCGCCGGAGGACGGACGCCGCGGTTCCGAGGGCGACGGGCGCACCGACGTGCCCGTCCAGCTGATCGTCCCGATCAAGGACCGGTACGGGTCGCAGCCGCTGCTGCTGTCGCCGCGCGGCGTCGTCCCGAACCTGTACGTGCGCCGCGCACCGGCCGGGCACTGGGTGGCGCGCAGCCACCCGGACCTGGTCGCCCGCTGGATCACCGAGTTCGTGGAGCACATCGAGGGCGGGCCCGAGACGCCCGGTCTCGCGCACGCGCGCGCCGCCGCCGAGCCCGGCAAGGAGTTCGGCGGGGACCTCGTCGTCGTCACGGGCGCGGGCAGCGGGATCGGCCGCGCGACGGCCCGCGCGTTCGCCGACGCGGGGGCGCGCGTCGTCGTCGCCGACATCGACGAGGGCGGCGCCAAGCGGACCGTTGACGAGATCGGCGCGGCGGGCGGCGAGGCCCACGTCTACGGCGTGGACGTGGCGGACCCGGAGGCGATGGAGCGGTTCGCCCGGTACGTCAAGGACATCTGGGGCGTCCCGGACGTCGTCGTCAACAACGCCGGCATCGCGCTCGCGGGTTCGCTGCTGGAGACGCCGGAGGAGGACTGGGCGCGCATCCGGTCCATCAACCTCGACGGCATGTACCGCGGCTCCCGGCTGTTCGGACGGCAGATGGTCGAGCGCGGCGAGGGCGGCCACATCGTCATCGTGTCGTCGCTGGCCGCGTTCACGCCGAGCCCGGAGCTGCCCGCGTACGGCGCGACGAAGGCGGCGGTCCTCCAGCTCGCCGAGTGCTTCCGGCTCGACATGGAGCGCTACGGCATCGGCGTCACGGCGATCTGCCCCGGCGCGGTCGACACCCCGATCACCCGGCGGACCCGGTTCGTCGGGATGGCCCCGGCGGTGGACGCCGAGCTGCGCGAGACGATGGGCCGCGCGATCGAGCGGCGCGGCTTCCCGCCGGAGAAGGTCGCGCGGGCGATCCTGCGGGCCGTCCGGCAGGACGCGGCGGTCGTGCCGGTCGCGGTCGAGGCGCACGCCGCCCGGACCCTCGCCCGCGTCTCGCCCGCCGCGAACCGGGCCCTCGCGCGCCTCGGCCGCCGCGCCGGCGACCGCCTCCTCGCCGGGGTCCAGGACCGCCACGCCTGACGTCCCCGGCTCAGCCGGGGAAGCGGCGCTTCTTGGCGGTGTCGATCCAGCACAGCAGGGCGAAGGCGGCGCCGATGGCGAGGAGCGACACGATCCACCAGGCCGGGGACGGCAGCCGCAGCGCGATGACGAGGAACCGCTTCGGGCCGTCCGGCTTCCAGCCGAACAGCTTGCTGATGAACGGCACGACGCCCGTGTACACCCCGAGCATGAACACGAAGGAGGACAGGCCGTCGTAGGACTTCGGGTCGTTCATACCGTGGAGCCTGCCGGGGCGGGGGCGCGCGGGATACCGACCAAGGTCGATGCCGCGCGTCCGGACGGCCGGCGGTCGCGCGGCCGCGCGGCGGTCCCGCGGGTGGCGGGGGCTGCCGGTCCCGCAGGCGGCGGGGCCGCCGGGTCACGCGGGCGGGACGGTTCGTCTCAGGGTCTCGGTCGGGGTCTCGCCGAAGCGCTGCCGGTAGTGCTCCGCGAACCGGCTCATGTGCACGTAGCCGGCGGCCGCGGCGACGTCCGAGACCGTCCGGCGGCGGCCCGGCTCGGCCGACCGGAGCGCCGCGCGGGCGTGGTCGAGCCGCACGCCGCGCAGCAGCTGCGTCGGGGTGAGGCCCCACTGGGCGCGGCAGATCGCCTGGAGCTGCCGGACGCCGATCCCGGCGGCCGCCGCGATGTCGGACGCGCCGATCGGCCGCCCGTGGTGCGCCTCCACCCATTCGCGGATGAACCCGGCGAGATGGTGCGGGACGCGCCGGGGCGGCTCCGCCAGCTCCGGCGTCGCGGTGTTGGGCAGGCCGAGCAGGACCGCGGTGAGCAGCGACTCCTCCAGGCTGCGCGCGGCGAGGGGGTGCAGGCCCGTCGCCGCGCTGTCGTCGAGGACGGCGCAGACGTGCCGCCACGTCCGCTCGACGACGGACGCGGGCGCGAGGGCCGGGCCGTCCACGCTGTGGAAGCGCAGCGGCGGGTCGTACTCGCGGCCGAGGAAGCCGCCGAGGTGGTCGGCGAGCCGGCCGGTGCTCGTCGCGATCACCAGGCAGCCGTGCCGGGGGTCCGGGGTCAGCCGCATCGCCTCGTCGTGCGAGACGACGAGGCAGCCGCCCGCGGTGGCGCGGCCGCCGGACCGGCGGTACTCCACGCCCATCGGCGCCATCGGCGCGCACAGCGCGAACGCGCCCTCGGTCGGCGGGGTGTCGACGATGACGCCAGCGCCTCCGTAGCGGACCCAGACGAGCTTGACCGCGCCGACGCCGAGCGCGTTGACCAGGCCGTCCAGCGGGCGGGCGGGGTCGCGGGCCTGGAGGTCGTGGCCGACGGCGTACGGCTCGACGGTCCGGTGCAGGACGTCGATGTCGCCGCTGGCGACCCGCCGGTACGGCGACAGCGGCGGCACGTCCCCCGCGTTCGGCGGCGGTTCGTCCCCCGCGTCCAGCGGCGGTTCGTCTCCCGCGCCCGGCGGCGGCCCGGCCTCGGCATCCGGGGGCGGTTCGTCTCCCGCGCCCGGCGGCGGCGCGGCGGGGGCGGTCATGGCGGGCCGTCCGGTGCGGCGGCCAGCGGCAGGACGCCTCGGGCGCGCAGTCGCGGCATCACCTCGGCGGCGAAGTGGCCCAGCTCGCCGGCGTAGTCGAGGAAGGACAGCGCGATCCCGTCGAAGCCCGCGCGGGCGAACGCGGCGATCCCGTCGGCGACGTCGTCGGGGTCGCCGACCAGCGGGCAGCTTCCGTGCCCGGCGGCGAACCGGTCCCGGTAGATCTGCAGCATCTCCGGGGTGAACGACTGCGCGTGCAGGCCCTGCAGGCGCATCACCTCGTCCACCGCCGGCCAGTCGGCGTGCTCATCGGCGTAGTAGCGCAACCAGTCCTCCGCTTCGGCTCGCGTGGGGCGGCACACGACGTGCCCCAGCGTGAAGACGCCGACGTCCCGGCCGTACGACGCGGCCTCCTTGCGGATGGCCGCGACGACCTCCGCACCGTCCTCCGGGCCCGCGACGACCGTGAACGCGCGGTCGGCGTTGCGGGCGGCGAACGACCGGCCCTGCCGGGACGACCCGGCGTTGATCACCGGCAGGCTCCGCCCGTTGTACGGCTTCGGCGCGCCGACGACCCGCCGGAGGTGGAAGTACCGGCCGTCGTGGTCGAACGGCTCGGGGCTCGACCAGATGCGCCGGACGATGTCCCACCACTCCTGCGCGTAGGCGTACCGGGTGTCGTGGTCGTCCGGGAGCGTGAGGCCGAACATCGCGTACTCGGGGGCGTGCCAGCCCGCGACGATGTTCAGCCCGACCCGTCCCCGGCTGAGGTGGTCGGCGGTCGCGAGCTGCTTGGCGGCGACGATCGGGTGGTGGAACGCGGTGTGGACCGTGGTGAAGACGCGCAGGCGCGTCGTGCCCGCGAGCATTCCGGACGCCCACACCAGCGGGTCGAGGACGCTCTGGTGGAAGTCGGTGTCGGGGCCCCAGTCGGTCCAGCGGGCGACGGGCAGCAGGAAGTCGATCCCGCTCTCGTCGGCGAGGCGGGCGAGGCGCAGATTGTTGTCCCAGGTGGCTCGCCACCTTTCCGGAACCGTGGTTATCGCCAGTCCCGATTCGGTGTTGGGGGAGAACAAGCCAAGCTGGAATCCCATCGAGATTCACCTTCGTCCGGCCTCGTCCGCATGTGTCCGACTTTGCCCAGTATCGGAAGGGCGTCGGCTGCGGGCAATGGCCGCCGGCCGTCATATCGGGATGATCCCGAGCGCGAGCCGGTCGAAGGGGCCGGGCTGTTCGTTCTCCTTGGGGTGCCGGCCCTCCGGCGTCGCGTACACGACGATCCGCCCCGAGCCGCCGGACCCGGCGCGGCACCGGTGGATCAGGGCCTGGACGACGTCGGTGAGGTGCCTGCCGCAGGAGTCGCCGGTGCGGGACGCCGCGTCCCGGCCGGGAGTCCGGGGACTTCGCGGACTCCGTGCGGGCGCCGGGGCGCCGCCGCCGGTCTCCAGGCGGATCTGGAAGCGGGACGGGCGGCGGCATCCGGGCATGGAGCAGACGTACCGGTCGTCGCCGAGCGGGGAGCGGGCGGGATCGCTGGGCATCGAAGAGCCTTCCGGCGCGGTCGCGAGCGGGTGGTGGCGGGTCCCAGGTCACATATGTCGCGTTTTTCCGGAAAATCGGTGGTCTTCGGCGGGGTCGGCGGATCTTTCGTCTTTCCGGGGAGGAGAAACGCGAGAACGTGCGCGACCCACTATGCCCGAGCGGTCCTTCGTTCGCAACGCTAACCGGATAGCCGGCCGCGCATTCCGGCTAGCCGTCCAGGCTATTTATGGCATTTCTAGTGATTATTGTGATCCGTCCGGAAATACCGGGAAACCAGTGCGGAGAGCAGCGCCGCGGCGACCATGAACAGCCAGCCGTGCCGGAAGGCCGCCACCGACGGGTGCGCCCCGTTCCCCAGCAGCACGGTCAGCACCGCGACGCCGAGCGCCGAGCTGATCTGCCGCGCCATCATCAGCACCGCCGACCCCAGCGACAGCCGCTCCGCGGGCAGCGACGCCGCCGACCCGAACAGCGGCGGCTGCAGCAGCGCCGTGCTCACCCCGACGAGCACCGCCCCCGGGACGAACATCGCCAGGTACGACGGCTCGCCGGACGCGAGCACCGCCCACCAGCCGCAGCCCACCGCGAGCGCCAGCCCGCCCAGCACCGCCGACGCGCGCCCCCCGATCCGGCCGACGATCCGTCCGGAGAACGGCGACATCACCATGCACGACAGCGGGATCGGCGCGATCCCCACGCCCGCCCGGACGACCGGGTAGTGCCACACCCCCGTGAAGTACAGCGTCGCCGCCACCAGCGTCGCCGCGAACACCAGGTAGTAGAGGAAGACCCCGGACACCGCGACCGCGAACGGCCGGTGCCGGAACAGGTCGGGGCCGATCACCGGGTTCGGGTGCCGCCGCATGTGCGAGACCGCCAGCGTCCCGAGCACGGCCGCCGCGACCGCGCACCCGATCGTCCGCGCCGACCCGTACCCCCAGTCCGGCGCCTGGACGAGCAGCGCGGTCAGCGCCGTCGCCGCGCCCAGCACCAGCGCCGACCCGAGCAGGTCGAGCCGCTGCCGCGCCTTGCGCGGCGTGTCCGGCAGCAGCCGCCGGCCGGCCAGGATCGCCGCCGCCGTCACCGGCACGTTGATCAGGAAGATCCAGCGCCAGCCCGCCATCAGCAGCAGCCCGCCGAGCACCGGCCCGCAGCCGCCGCCGAGCGCGGCCACCGCCGTCCAGATCCCCATCACCGTCGGGTGCTCGCGCTTGGGGAACGCGGGCAGCGCCAGCCCGAGCGACGTCGGGACGAGCACCGCGCCCGCCGCCGCCTGGACGACCCGCGCCGCGACCAGCGCGGGCAGGGTCGGCGCCACCGCGCACGCCACCGACGCGGCGCCGAACAGCGCCATGCCGGCGAGGAAGCTCTTCTTGCGGCTCGTGTCGTCGGCGAGCCGCCCCGCCGGGACGAGCAGCGCCGCGAGCACGATCGTGTACGCGTTCAGCACCCACGACACCTGCGGCAGCGGCGCGCCGTCGAACGTGCGCCGCAGCGCCGGGAACGCGACGCTCACCGCGAACAGGTCGAGGATCGCCAGGAACTGCGCCGTCGACGCGACAGCGAGCACGAGCCACCGCCGCGCCCCCGGTCTCTCGGCTCCTCCGGGGGCCTCTGCCACGTCCTTCCGGGCCGGGACGCTCGCCGGCCGGGCCTTCATCCGTGCGTTCATGCCGTCAATGATCGAGAGCGGCCGGACCCGCCACGAGTGGCAGGATTGACAGCATTCGATAGATTACTGACATGACGCGGAGCCTGGCGATCCTGGTCGTCCCCGGCGCACCGATCTTCGAGGTCGCCATCCCCTGCCAGCTGTTCGGCTCGCCGCCCCCGGCGCACACCGGCCCCTGGTACGACGTGCGGCTCTGCTCGGAGGGCGCGTCCCGGCTGCGCGGCTCGTCCGGCCAGGACGACCTGCCCGGCGCGTTCCAGATCGTCGCCCCGCACGGGCTGGACGCCCTGGAGACGGCCGACACGGTGATCGTCCCGGCGACCGGGAACGTGCTCGACGACCCGTCGCCGCAGGTCGTCGAGGCGGTCCGCGCCGCGTACGCCCGCGGTGCCCGCATCGTCTCGCTCTGCTCCGGCGCGTTCGTCCTCGCCGCCGCCGGCCTCCTCGACGGCCGCCGCACCGCGCTGCACTGGAAGCACGCGCCCGTCCTGCGCGAGCGGTTCCCGTCCGTCGAGGCCGACACGTCCGTCCTCTACATCGACGACGGCGACCTGCTCACCGGCGCCGGCAACAGCGCCGGCATCGACCTGTGCCTGCACCTCATCCGGCAGGACCTCGGCGCGGACGTCGCCAACGCCGTCGCCCGGCAGATGGTCGTCCCGCCGCACCGCACGGGCGGGCAGGCCCAGTACGTCGAGACCCCGCTGCCGCCGTCCGGCCGCGCCGACGGGCTCGGGCCCGTCCTGCAGTGGGCGCTGGCGCGCCTCGACCGGCCCCTCACCACCGCCGACCTCGCGGCCCGCGCCGGCCTGACCGGCCGCACCCTCATCCGCCGCTTCCACGCCGAGACGGGGACGACCCCGCTGCAATGGCTCCTCGCCCAGCGCGTCATCCGCGCCCGGGAGCTCCTGGAGGAGACCGACCTCTCCATCGACCTCGTCGCCGAGAAATGCGGCCTCGGCACCGCCCCGAACCTCCGCACCCACTTCGCCCGCGAACTCGGCGTCACCCCGAGCGAGTACCGGCGCGCCCACCGCCGCGTCCCGGTCGGCTGATCGACGAATCTTGAACCCCGGCGGCCCTTGCCGCGACGCCGCGGCGCCTATCGTGGCGTCCATGGCCCAATGGGACGACGTGCGGCGCACCGCCCCCGCACCCGGCTACCCGATGACCCTCGCGGCGCGGCACCTCGCGGGCCGCCCGTGAACATCGGCCTGCTGACGTTCAACACCCTCTTCCGAGGCGACTCCCGCGCCCGGATCAGAGCGCTCGCCGGAATCCTGGAGGACTCGTCGTACGACGTGGTCTGCCTTCAGGAAGTGGTCTCCCCGCTCAATCTCGCGGCGCTCCGCGCGGCGACGCCGTCGTACCCGCACATCGCGCACGGTCTGTCCGTCCCGCTCGTCCGCGGCGGCCTCGTCACGCTTTCGCGGCGGCCGATCGTCCGCCGCCATTTCCGCCCGTACCGGTTCACCGGCCGTCCGCGCCTCGAAGGGCTCCTGCGCAAGGGCGCCCTGCTGACCCGCGTGCAGCTGGGGGACGAGCACGTCACCATCGTCAACACCCACCTGACCGCCAACAGGGACACCGACTGGGACCTCGCCAACCCCTACACCCGGATAGAGGCCGGCGAACTCGCCCAGTTGGCGGACCTGCTCGCCCATCCGGCCCTGACCGACCCACTGATCGTCGCGGGCGACCTCAACGTCCCGAGGTCGTCGCCCGTCCTCCGCGACTTCCGCGACGCCACCGGCCTCGCGGACGTCCTGAACGGCGACCCCGCGACCACCTTCCGTCCCACACCGAAGCTCAGCCTCGAACCCATCGACCAGATCCTCGCCACCCCGCCGCTGACGGCGACCACGACCCTGGTCTTCAAGGACGAGATCCGCCTCCCGGACGGCCGCACGAGCTACCTGTCCGACCACTACGGCATAGCCGCCGCCTTCTCCATGTAGAGGAACCGGGCCCACACCCACTTCCCGGAGGGCGGCGTGGGCTCCACCCCGCATTCCGACGCGAGGCTCTGCACGATCGACAGCCCCCACCCGCCGATCCCGGCGTCGTGCCCGTCGTCCAAGGCCAGCGGGTCGGGCGCGACGTCGTCCGGCTCCAGCTCGATCACGGGCCTCGCCACCGGCATCCCCGCCGCCGGATCCCACACGGCCAGCACCACCCCGCGCACCTCCCGGTCGAACCGCACCCGGATCTCGCGGTATGGCGCCGCCCGGACGGCGTTGGCCACCAGTTCCCCGGCGACCAGGCTCACGTCCCCGATCAGCCCGTCCAGCGCCCATCCCACCAACCGGAATTCGACCAGACTCCGCACCAGCCCCGGCACCGCCAGGCACGTCATGTCCAATTGATTCCAAGTAACCGTATTAATCCCCATTCTGTGCCCCTTCTCTTGACCGATTGCAAAGACAAGCGTGACTGTCGCGAGCTACCTTGTCGTCATTCCGTGCAAGTCGTGGAAGTTGGATGCGAGAGGCGGAGCGAGATGAACATCAACGAGTCGCCCGACCCGAGGCTGAACCTGTGGGCCACCATCGCCTACTACCTGCGCTTTTATCGCATGCAGCACGGCCAGTCCGGGGACGTCGTCGCGCGTTGGCTGAACCGATCGCGCTCCTCGATTTCCAGACTTGAAAGCGGAGAGTCGCGCCTTAAGGAAAAGGAGGCCGCGCTGCTGGACGCCAGATGGAACACCGGCGGCCTCTTCGGCGTTCTGCTCTGGTTCGCCCGGTTGGGGCACGACCCCAACTGGAACAAGAACTATTTGGCCTTCGAGGACCGCGCGTCAGAGATCCGGATGTACGACGGCCAGCTCGTCCCAGCTCACTTGCAAACCCCGGACTATGCCCGTGCTCTGCTCACGGTGGGGCGCTCCAAGATCCTTGACAAGGCCGTCGAGGATCGGATGGCGCGCCAGGCGATCCTGTATCGGTCGGAGGCGCCGGAGATGTGGGTGCTTCTTGCGGAGACGGTTCTGGGGCCGCTCGTCGGAGGAGTGGAGGTGATGCGTGGTCAGCTTGCGCACCTGTTGCGGATCTCCGAACTGCCCAACGTCATCCTCCGTGTGGTTCCGAACAGGGCGGGCGCCAATGAAGGGCTCGATGGTCCGTTCAAAGTCCTCAAGGTCAGGGAGGGGGAGATCGGCTTTCTTGAGGCGCCGAACGGCGGCCGACTAGAGTTGGACGCCGAAGAGGTGGCGGCCCTGCGCGCCAGGTTCGAACGCATCGGAGCCATGGCGCTGCCGGTAGATCTGTCCCGAGCGTTGATCAGCGATGCGTTGGAGGGCATGCAATGACCACTTCCCCGGTGTGGCGCAAGAGCCGTCGCAGCACCCAAGGCACATCCGATCAGTGCGTGGAAGTCGCGGACCTCGACGGCAACGTGGGCGTCCGGGACAGCAAGGCGCCGGAGGCAGGGCATCTCGCGCTGACGCGCGGAGCGTTCGCCGACCTCGTGACCCGCTTGAAGCAGGGCGAGTTGTCAGCCTGACACCCGAGCGCATCGGAAGCTTTCGCCGTCGGCAGGTCCGCCGCCTGCGTTGATCAGAAATGCGTTGGAGGGCGTCATGGAGAGGTGGCGTAAGTCCAGCTACAGCGGTGGCGGCGGCTCGGGCGGGCAAGAGTGCGTCGAGGTCGCCGATCTCATTGATGCGGTGGGTGTGCGGGACAGCAGGGCGTCCGAGGCGGGGCATCTCGCGCTGTCTCCTGCTGCTTTCGCTGAGCTGCTCGCTTCGTTGAAGCGCGACGAGTCGAGCCCCTGACGCGCGAGGCGGCCCCGACGGGGTGAGGGCCTGGGGACGGGGCGGCGGGGTTGGTGCCGGTACCCACAATCGGTGAGGGGAGTTGCTCAGTCCCGGCCATAAACACGGCGCAAGTGGGCTCTTACAGTGAGTGGACCTCAGCGGAACGCTGCCGTTTCGGCAGGTTCGCCCCCACCCCGGAGGCCGTGATGAGACGCTCCCCCCTCCGCGCCGCGGCGGCGCTCGCCGCCGCAGGCGCGCTCGCCGCGACCGCCCTGGCCCCACCGGCCTCGGCCGACACCGTGCCGGGCTCCGTCCCGCCGGACAAGGACCCCTTCTACCAGGCGCCCGCGAACATCGGTGACTACGCGCCGGGCGCCATCGTCGCCTCCCGCGCCTTCACGCCCAAGGCCGGGAACGTGGCCGACACGGCGAACGCCTGGCAGGTCTCGTACCGCACCAACGACTCGCACGGGACGCCGGAACTCGCCGTCACCTCGGTGCTGGTGCCGAAGAAGGCGTGGACCGGGTCGGGCGCACGGCCGGTCGTGTCGGTGCAGGCCGCCGAGGACTCCACCGGCACGCAGTGCGCCCCGTCCTACGGCCTGGCGTCCGGCGATCTGTTCGCGTCGAGCGCCGCGGTCTACGCCGGGCCGATGCTGAGCAAGGGATGGGCGGTCGTCATGCCCGACTTCGAAGGCCCGAAGTCGGTGTTCATGGGAGGTCTCCAGGCAGGGCACGCCGTCCTCGACGGGATCCGCGCCGTGCGGCGGTTCGCGGACGCGGGGCTCCCCGCGACGGCGAAGTGGGCGCTCGCCGGCTACTCCGGCGGCGCGCAGGCCACCGGCTGGGCGGCGGAGCTCCAGCCGTCCTACGCGCCGGACGTGACGCTCGCCGGGGCGTCGATGGGCGGCATCCCCGCCGACCCGGAGGCCGTGGCGCGGTCGCTGGACGGCGGCGTCTTCTCCGGCTTCGAGGCGGCCGCTGCCGTCAGCCTCGGCGCCGAGTACCCGGAGATGGACATCGACGCGCTGATGAACGACAAGGGCAAGCAGGCGATGGCGGACGCGTCCGGCAAGTGCCTGACGGACCTGCTCACGTCGTTCCCGTTCAAGAAGCTGGCCGACTACAGCACCGTCCCCGACCCGCTGGCGGTGCCGCGCGTCCGGGCCGTGCTGAAGGCCAACACCCTCGGCTCGGCCGCGCCCGCCGTCCCCGTGTTCGACTACCACGCCAACACCGACGAGATCGTCCCCGTCGGGCAGGACGACGCGATGGTGAAGGCGTGGTGCTCGCGCGGCGCGACCGTGCACGTCGTCCGCGACGCCATCGGCGAGCACGCCCTGGAGATGGTCGTGCGGCAGAACGACGCGGTGAACTTCCTGGACGACCGGTTCGCCGGGAAGACGCCCGTCAACGACTGCTGACCGGCGCGCTGCGGGGGCGGGCCGGCGGCGGCCCGCCCCGCGGTGTTTCACCAGAGCAGGAGGGCCAGCGCGGCGGCGACAGCGGCGATCAGAACGCCGCCCGCGGCCAGCGGCCCCGCCGTGCGCCCGGCCGGAGACGGCCGCCGCCCGTCGATCGCGGCCGCGCCCGCCCGGTAGCGCACCCCCGCGTAGACCATCCCGGCCACGCCCGTCGCGACCAGGACGATCCCGGCGGCGACGGACCGCGCGCCGCCGTCCTCGACGAGCTTCGCGACCGCGAGGCCGAGCACCATCACCCCGGCCGCCGTCCGCATCCAGGCGAGGAACGTGCGCTCGTTGGCGAGGTGGTCGCGGGCGAGGTCGGGGTCGCCGCCGTCCTTCGCGGCGGGTTCCTGCATGGCGGGTCCTCCCGGGGAGAGGCGAGCGGCTCCGCCTCTGTATTCCCGGGTATCCGCAGCTCATGAGCCTGTGAGGGAAACGGGACGACGAACCGGTCCCCGGCGGCCGACTGCGGACGGGCTCGGCGAGCACGAGGTCACGGCCACGCTGCAATGCGCGGAGGACCGGCACAGCGCAAAGCGAACACTTCCTGAGGCGTATTCGCTTTACCGGCGCCTGACTGTGATTCCTGTCGCCGTTGACTATTCTCGGTGGCCCGGTGCCGATGCTCAGGAGGGATATCCCGTGACCAGTGTCCGCGAATCGATCGGCCGGGCATTCGACGAGGTATGGCGGCGGACCAGCGGCCGTCTCGGCGGCCTCACCGACGACGAGTACCTCTGGGAGCCCGCCCCGGACGGCTGGACGATCCGTCCGGACGCCTCAGGCCGCTGGCTCATCGACGCCGAGGGCGGCGGAGGTCCCGCCCCCGACCCGGTCCCGATCGCGACCCTCGCCTGGCGCATCGGCCATATCGGCCTGACCTTCATCGACTACGGGACCCGCCTTTTCCAGGGGCGCAACATCACGCTGGACGAGGTCGAATTCTCCGGAACGGCCGCCGGCGGGATCCGGTTCCTCGAGACGGCCTTTCGCGTCCATTGGCGCGAGCCTTTCGAGGCGATGTCCGAGGAACGGCTGTGGGAGCCGTCCGGCCCCGCCTTCTTCGGCTACGCCGACTACCCGGCAATCGACACGGCCCTGCACGTGCTGGACGAGTTCACCCACCACTCGGCCGAGCTCGGCGTCCTGCGCGACCTCTACCCGCACCGGTCCTGAGCGGCCCGGAACAGGCGCGTCGGCCCTATTGACACATGATCTCTTAGCCCGGTTGGATCGCTCCATACTCGCGAGTAGCCCGGACCTCCGGTCCGGTCGTCTCGGCACGCCCCCCGCCGCGGTTCCACCCCCAGCGAGAGGATCCCTGTGTCGTCCATGATGAAGCGGCTGGCCGTGCTGTCCCTGTCGGCGGGACTCGCCGCCACCGCCCTGTCCGCCGCGTCCGCCGCGTCCGCGCAGGCCGCCCCGAAGCCGCGCGCCCAGGCGGCCGCGCCCGCCGACGCGCCGCCCGCCTCGCTGGACCTGTCGGACTGCCCCGACGTCCTGCCGGTCGGCGCCGACCCCGCGGACTGGTACTGCAACGTGCTGGTGACCAGCGGCGGCAGCATGAAGATCGGCAACATCGACCAGCAGATCACCGCGCCGATGCGGATCACCCTGCTGGCCGGCACCGACCCGAAGACCGGGGCGGAGATCTCCAAGTTCGTGAAGATGCGCAGCACGGCGATGCCGGTGGCGGGGGGCGCCCTCGGCATCCCCGGCACCGAGAAGATCCCGCTGTTCGCGCTGAAGGTGAAGCCCCAGTACGCCGGGAAGATCGACCTCGACATCGTCAACCGCAGGACCCGGCTCGACCTGAAGATCAAGCTGATCAACCAGCTGCTCGGCGACAACTGCTTCGTCGGCTCCGCCGCCGCGCCGATCTCCCTCGACCTCGACCTGGCGGACATCACCGCGGCCCCGGGCCCGGACGGCACGTTCTGGGTCAAGATCAACGCCACCGACGACACGTTCGCCGTGCCGAAGACCAACGGCTGCGGTCTCACCGCGCCGATCGCGGACTTCCGCGGCGGCCTCCCGTCGGCGTCCGGGAAGAACCACGCGCAGCTCACCTCGTACTTCGGCGGCAAGCAGTACTCGGAGATGTACCCGAAGATGGCCGTCCGCACGAAGTGACGCCCGTCCGCTGACGGCGGGCCTGCGCCACCCTCCCGGCGCGGGCCCGCTGAGCCGTGCAGGAACCCTACGGGGGTGCCGTACGTTGCCGGGGAGACGTAAGCGTATGCCGTACTCCTACGAAGGGCACTCCCATGGCGATCCGTTCGGCGCGCGACCTGACCGACTTCCTCGTCGGCTACACCCGGGACATGGCCGTCTCCGACGAGGAGCCGGGCGCGATCCTCGACCGGTACTTCGTGCCGGAGTTCGCGTACTGCAACGACGGGCTCGTGATCGACCGGCGGCGGATGATCGACCACGCCCGGCCGGTCCGCAGGAACGTCGACCGCGAGGCGATGGCCGCCGCCGGCCGGGCGGGCCTGGAGGTCCACGAGGCGCTGGTCTCCGGCGACCGGTTCGCGGCGCGGTACACGCTCCGCACCCGGATGCGGAAGGGCGCGACGTTCGCGGCGGAGATCTACATGTTCGGGCGGCTGGCGCCGGACGGCCGCATCGAGCGGGTCGACCAGGTCACCCGGCAGCTCGACGAAAATTAGATCAGAAACTTAAATAAGTGGGTGATATATTCGCCGGGTCCGCTCGACCGGCCGCAGGAGGCGACGATGACCAGCCCGTTCCCGCTGGAACCGGAACCGATCCACGTGCCCGACGGCGTGCTCGACGACCTGCGGCAGCGGCTGGCGCTGACGCGCTGGCCGGACGACGCCGGCAACGACGACGGCTACTACGGCGTGAAGCGCTCCTACCTCCAGGGGCTCGTCGAGTACTGGCGGGACGGGTACGACTGGCGCAAGGCCGAGGCCGCCATCAACGCCTACGAGCACTACCGTGTGGACGTCGAGGGCGTGCCGGTCCACTTCATGCGCCGGCCGGGCGTCGGCCCGAACCCGACGCCGCTGATCCTCACCCACGGCTGGCCCTGGACGTTCTGGCACTGGGCCAAGGTCGTCGACCCGCTGGCGGACCCGGGGGCGCACGGCGGCGATCCCGCCGACGCGTTCGACGTGATCGTCCCGTCGTTCCCGGGGTTCGGGTTCTCCGGCCCGCTGCCGGACCACCCGGACATGAACTTCTGGAAGGTCGCCGACCTCTGGCACGTCCTGATGACCCGGACGCTCGGGTACGACCGGTACGCGGCGGCGGGCTGCGACGTCGGCGCCATGGTCACCGGCCAGCTCGGGCACAAGTACGCCGGCGAGCTGCACGGGATCCACATCGGCTCCGGCCAGATGCTCACCCTGTTCAACGGCGACCGCGGGTGGGACATCACCGGCGGGCGGCCGCTCCCGGACGGCCCGCCCGGCGTCCGGGAGCGCGCCATGGAGATGGAGCGGCGGTTCGCCGTGCATCTCGTGGCGCACATGCTGGAGCCGTCCACGCTGGCGTACGGGCTGTCCGACTCGCCCGCCGGGATGCTCGCCTGGATCCTGCAGCGGTGGACGCGGTGGAGCGACGACGGCGGCGACATCGAGACGGTGTTCGCCCGGGACGACCTGCTCACCCACGCGATGATCTTCTGGGTGACCAACTCGATCGGCACGTCCGTCCGGACGTACGCCAACAACAACCGGTACCCGTGGACGCCGTCGCACGACCGGTGGCCCGTGGTCGAGGCGCCGACCGGCATCACGTTCGTCGCCTACGAGAACCCGCCGGGCGTCACCACCGAGCGGCGGGTCGAGCAGTTCGTCGAGAGCGGCCGCGGCGCCTGGTACAACCACGTCAACCTCACGGCGCACGACCGCGGCGGCCACTTCATCCCGTGGGAGATCCCCGAGGAGTGGGTCGCCGACCTCCGCCGCACGTTCCGCGGCCGCCGCTGACGCGGTAGATCGCCCCGGCGCACGCCTACCCGCGTGCCGCCGCGGGCGACGCCGTCCCGGACGACGGGGTCCGGTTCCGGCCGGGCCCCGCTCACAGCGGTTTGCGGGCCTCGAAGAGGGACCGGGACGAGTGCGCGACGAACGGCCCGTCGCGCCGGATCCGCTCGTCCAGCTCCCGGAGCCGGTCGCGGTGGCGCTCGACGGTGAAGCCGGGAACGATCCAGATCACCTTGCGCAGGAAGTACACGACCGCGCCGATGTCGAAGAACTCCATGCGGAGCCGCTCCGTGCGCAGGTCGACGACGTCGAGGCCGGCGGCGCGGGCGTCCGCGCTCTCGATCTCGGGGTCGCGCTTGCCGCGCGCCTCGGGCTGCGGGCCGAGGAAGTACTCGGTCACCTCGAAGACGCTGGCGGGGCCGACGTGCTGGGCGAAGTAGGTGCCGCCGGGCGCGAGGACCCGGGCGATCTCGCCCCACTCGACGACGGCGGGATGGCGGCTGGTGACCAGGTCGAAGGCGCCGTCGGCGAACGGCAGCGGCGGCTCCTCGGGGTGGACGACCACGGCGGCGCCCCGCGGGTGCAGCAGCCGGGTCGCCTTGGCGACGTTCGGCGGCCACGCTTCGGTCGCGACCATCGTCGGCGGGAACGCCGGGGCTTCGGCGAGCACCTCGCCGCCGCCGGTCTGCAGGTCCAGCGCGGCGGTGGCGTGCGCGAGCCGCCCGCTCATCAGCCGCTGGTACCCCCACGAGGGCCGCTGCTCGGTCGCCCGGCCGGCCAGCCAGGAGAAGTCCCAGCCTTCGACGGGTGCGGCGGCGGCCTCGTCCACCAGGTCATCGAACGTGCGGTCCATGAGGCCATGCTCGCAGCCGGGTCAACCGGTTTGTTCGGGCCCGTCCCGCCGGACCCGCCCGGCCACCTCGACGAGGCCGCCGGGCCGCGGCATCGTCATGATCTGCGAGCCGCGC
Organism: Spirillospora sp. NPDC000708; assembly: GCF_040299565.1. NCBI lineage: Bacteria > Bacillati > Actinomycetota > Actinomycetes > Streptosporangiales > Thermomonosporaceae > Spirillospora > Spirillospora sp. NPDC000708. The sequence goes on along the minus strand of NZ_JBEPCJ010000013.1, from coordinate 125,511 downwards.
CCCTGGGTGACGACGAGCGGGCGGCCGAGCCGGGCCGTGAGCAGCAGCGCGGCGGCGCCGGTCGCCTCGTCCTCGTCGATGCCGTCGCCGCGGCCGGGGAAGCCGCGGGCGCGGACCCGGCCGGACGGCTCGTCCTGCCACGCCCACGCGTAGATCCACTCGCCGGGCGGCGGGACGGGGAGCGCGTCGACCACCCCGGCGGACCCGTACTCGCGCAGCGTGCGGCCGGGCGCCCACTCGGGCCGCCCGGCGATCCAGGTGAGGTCGCCGTCGCGCCGGACGTCCACCAGGCCCGCCGCCGTGACCAGGGCGGGCACGCCGAGCAGCCAGGCGGCGCCGACGCACGGATGCCCGGCGAACGGCAGCCGGGCGGAGGGCGTGTAGATGTCGATGGCGCCGCGCGCGGCGTCGTCGATGAAGACCGTCTCGCTGAAGCCGAGCTCCCCGGCGATCGCCTGGCGGCGCTCCTCGCCGGGGACGGCGGCGCCGTCGCGGACGACCCCGAGCGGGTTGCCGTGCGCGCCGTCCGGTCCGCAGAAGACGCGCAGCACCTCATGGTCGATCATCCGGCCAGTCAACCACGCTGCGGCTACAACCGGCCGTTGTCGATCCGGCCGGACGGCTGTTGGACGCCGCGTTCCGGCGTGCGGTGGGATGTCCGCCGTGAACGCGAGCATGCAGGCCCTTCTGGTGATGGACGTCCAGCGCGTCGTGGTGGCGCAGCTCGGGGACCGGGCGGACCGGTACCTCGCCCGGCTGGCGGAGACGGTGGCGGCGGCCCGCGCGGCGGGCGTCCCGGTGATCCACGTCCGGGTCGTGCACCGCGACGGGCATCCCGAGATCGGGCCGCTGAACAAGCCGTTCCGGGGGCTGGCCGGCACGGACGCCATCACCGAGTCGAACCCGGAGAGCGGGATCCATCCGGCGGTGGCGCCGCTGCCCGGCGAGCCCGTCCTCGACAAGCGCTTCTTCAGCCCGTTCGCCGGCACGGACCTGGACGCGCTGCTCCGCGCGCGCGGCGCCGGGACGCTCGTGCTGACCGGCCTGGCGACCAGCGGCGTCGTCATCAGCGCCCTGCGGGACGCGACGGAGCGGCAGTACGCGCAGATCGTCCTGTCGGACGGGTGCGACGACGCCGACGAGGAGACGCACCGGTTCCTGGTCGAGCGGTTCTTCCCGCGCGAGGCCGACGTCATGACGAGCGCGGAGTGGGTCGCCGGCCTCGGCGGTCAGTGACCCATCACCAGGAAGACGACGCCGGCGACCACGTGCGCGACCACGGTCACCGCGAGCATGACCACGAACAGGTACTTGGCGGTCGGATGGTCGAACTGCGAGCCCTTCCGGGCGGTCTGCGCCGAGCGGTCCTGGGCCTGCTGCTCCAGTTCGTCCAGGGACGGCAGGAAGGACGGCCGTCGGAGCGCCATGCGTTCCCCTCTCAGCCCATGACGGCGAACAGGACGCCGCCGATGACGTGCGCGGCCACGGTGACCGCCAGCAGCCCGACGAACAGGTACTTGGCGGTGGGGTGGTCGAACTGGCCGCCGCCGCGGGGGCGGGGCCTGAGTTCGGCCTGGCGGCGGGCGATGCGCTCTTCCAGGGGTGCCCTGCGGAACATGCGTCCTCCGTTGCCTCGCCAACCGTTGGTGTACAAAACGTTGCGGTAGTAACCTTTATAGCCGAAGCCCCCGGCGAGTGGAGGAACCGTGGCACGTGATCTGGACGACGTCCCCGTCCCCGACCCGCTGGCGCTGGAGAACCAGGTCTGCTTCGCGCTGGTGGTGGCGTCGCGCAGCGTGCTCGCGCTCTACCGCCCCATCCTGGAGCCGATGGGGCTGACGCATCCGCAGTACCTGGTGCTGCTGGCGCTCTGGGAGCACGAGCAGCTGTCGGTCAAGGAGCTGAGCCGGCTGCTGCAGCTCGACCCGGGCACGCTGTCGCCGCTGCTCAAGCGGCTGGAGTCCGCCGACCTCATCCGCCGCCGGCGCGACAGCCGGGACGAGCGGCTGCTCGCCGTCACCGTCACCGAGAGCGGCCGGGCCCTCCGCGAGCAGGCGGAGAAGATCCCGGCCACGATCATGGACAAGCTCGGCATGGGCCTCGACGAGCTGGAGGACCTGCACGGCACCCTCACCCGCGTCATCGCCGCCGCCACCCGCGCCGCCCCCTGACGCCGCGACCCGGTCAGGGTGCCGCGGCGCCCCAGTCCCACAGGGCCTGCAGCACCGGCCCGAGGCGCCGCCCCCTCTCGGTGAGGCTGTAGCGGGTGCGCGGCGGCACGCCCGGCTCGCGGTGCCGCTCGGCGACGCCGGCGCGGACGAGATGGGCGAGCCGGTCGGCGAGCACCTTGTCCGACAGCGCGGGCAGCGCGTCCCGGAGCGCGGTGAAGGAGCGGTCGCCGCGGAGCAGCTCGCGGACCACCAGCGTCGTCCACCGCCCGCGCAGCGCGTCGAGGGCGATCTCCACCGGGCAGGACGGGCTCGGCGCGGCGGCGTCCGCGCGGGGATCGGCGGGCAGTCCCGGGCGACTGACCGTTTGGTGAGCCATGAACGGGCCTCCTAGCGTTGCCGCGTCTCACGATCTTGTCTACCGGAAGGATCACCATGCGGCGGTCGGCGACGCGTCCCGAGGACGTCCCCCGGGTGTTCGAGGAGCGGTTCAACAGCGGGGACACCGCGGCGGTGGCGGAACTCTACGAGGACGGGGCGGTGTTCGTGCCCGAGCCCGGGTCCGGCCTGCGCGGCGCGGAGGCCCGTGCCGCCAACGAGCGGTTCGTGGCCCTCGGGGTGCCGATCGAGGTCACGCCGCGGCACGTCTACGCGGCGGGCGACGTCGCGCTGCTGATCGTCGACTGGGTGATCGACGGCACCGGCCCGGACGGCGCCCCGGTCCGCATCGAGGGCACCGCGACGGACGTGGCCCGGCGCGGCGCGGACGGCTGCTGGCGGTACGCCGTCGACAACCCGTTCGGGGTCGCCGGGCTGGGATGATCCGGGCATGCGGTTCGGAATCCTGGGCGAGACCCGGGCGTGGCGGGACGGCGGCGAGGAGGTGCCGCTCGGCGGCCCGGCCCGGCGGGCGCTGCTGGCGCTGCTGCTCGTCCGCCCGGGCGCGGCGGTCCCGGCGGACCGGCTGGCGGAGGGCGGGACGGCGGGCCACGCGCTGCACTCCCAGGTCTCGCGGCTGCGGGCGGCGCTCGGCGCGGGCGCGGCGATCGAGCGGGCCGGCGGCGGGTACCGGATCGCGGTCGAACCCGGCGACGTGGACGCGGGACGGTTCGAACGCCTCGCGGACGAGGGACGCGCCGCGCTGCGCGACGGCGATCCCGAACAGGCGGCCGCGCTCCTCGGCGAGGCGCTGGGCCTGTGGCGCGGGCCGGCGCTCGCCGACGTGCCGCGGGCCGAGACCGAGGCCGCGCGGCTCGACGAGCGGCGGCTCGCCGCCCTCGAAGACCGGATCGAGGCCGACGTGTACCGGGGCCGCCATCGCGAGGTCGTGCCCGAGCTGCGGGAACTCCTCGGACGGCATCCGCTGCGCGAGCGGCTCGCCGGGCTGCTGATGCGGGCGCTGCGGGACGGCGGCGGGCGGGCCGAGGCTCTCCTGGTGTTCGAGGAGACGCGGCGGCGCCTCGCCGACGAGCTCGGCACGGACCCGTCCGCGGACCTCGCCGCCCTGCACCGGGACCTGCTGCGCGGCGATCCCGCTCCGGCGCCGGTGCGGCCGCCCGCGCCGCTCACCGCGCTCATCGGCCGTGACGGCGACGTCGAAGGCGTCGCCGACCTGCTCGGTTCGGCGCGGCTGGTGACGCTGACCGGGCCCGGCGGGGTCGGGAAGACGCGGCTGGCCGTCGAGGTGGCGGGCCGGGCCGGAGGCCGCGGCGCGGCCGGGACGGCATGCTTCGCCGAGCTGGCGCCGCTGCGGGACGGCGCGTCGCTGCCCCGCGCGCTGCTCGGCGCGCTCGGCCTGCGCGAGCCGGGCCCCCAGGCCCCGGACGCCGCGAAGGCCCCGGAGGAGCGGCTCGTCGCGGCGCTCGCCGACCGGCCGCCGCTGCTCGTCCTGGACAACTGCGAGCACATCGTCGACGCGGTCGCCGCGCTCGCCGCGCGGCTGCTCGCCGCGTGCCCGGACCTGCGCGTCCTCGCGACGAGCCGCGAACCGCTCGGCATCACCGGCGAGCACCTGTGGCCCGTCCGCCCGCTGGACGGCGACGCGGCCGTCCGGCTGTTCACCGCGCGGGCGTCGGCGGTGCGGCGCGGGTTCGCGGCGGACCCGCGGGCCGTCCGGCGGATCTGCGCGGCGCTCGACGGCCTGCCGCTCGCGATCGAGCTGGCGGCGGCGCGGCTGCGCACCATGGACGTCGCCGACCTCGCGGACCGGCTCGGCGACCGGCTCGGCGTCCCGGCGCGCGGCGCCCGCACCGCCGACGAGCGGCACCGGACGCTGCGCGCGGTCGTCGCGTGGAGCTGGGACCTGCTGACCGCCGACGAGCGGCGCGTCGCGGAGCGGTTCACCGTCTTCGCGGGCGGCGCGACGCCGGACGCGGCGCGGGAGGTGTGCGGCGACGGCGGCGACGCGCTGGAGTCGCTCGTCGACAAGTCGCTGCTGGAGCTGTCGGGCGGCCGGTACCGGATGCTGGAGACGATCCGCGCGTACGGGGCCGAGCGCGGTGGCGACCCCGGCGAGGCCCGGGACGCGCACGCGCGGTACTTCCTGGAGCTGGCGCGGACCGCCGACCCGGAGCTGCGCGGCGCCGGCCAGCTCGAATGGCTGCGGGTCCTCGGCGCCGAGCACGGCAACCTGCTGGCCGCGCTGAACCGGGCCGCCGAGGCGCGGGACGTCCCGACGGGGCTGCGGCTGTCGGCGGCGATGGCGGGCTACCTGTGGATCCGCGGGGTGTCGGTCGCGGCGCAGGCCGCCGCGCTGCTGGACGTCGCGGGCCCCGTCCCGCCGCCCGGCCTGGAGGAGGAGTACGCGGCGTGCGTGCTGCACGCGGGGTCGGACGCGGCGGGCCGCGAGGTGTGGCGGCGGCACCGCGCGGCGGCGGAGGCGGCGCTCGAAGCGGTGTGGGCGGACGGGGGATTGGGCCGCCACCCGGCCCTGCCGTTCCTGTGGATGATGCGCCGCGCGGACGAGCCGGACGCGCAGTCCGCGTACGCGCTGGTCCTCGCCCGGCGCGACGGGCCGGACCCGTGGGCGCGGGCCGCCGCGCACTTCATCGCCGGGTTCGAGCCGCTCGCCTCCGGCGACGCCGAGCGGGCCGGGCGGGACTTCGAGGCGGCGGCGCGCGGGTTCCGGACGCTCGGCGACCGCTGGGGCACCGCCCTCGCGCTGGACGCGCTCGCCGGGCTCGCCGCCCACCGCGGCGACCGCGCCGCCGCGGTCGCGCTCACCGACGAGGCCCTCGTCCTCACCGAGCGGCTCGGCGCCCTCGACGACACCGCCGACCTGCTCGTCAACCGCGGCGACCACCGGATCGGCGACGACCGGGACGCGGCCCGCGCCGACTACGAGCGCGCCGCGGCCGTCGCGCGCCGCGCGGGCAGCCCCACCTACCTCGCGGCGGCGCTGCGCGGCCTCGGCGACATCGCGCTCCTCGACGGCGACCTCGGCGCCGCCGAGCGGCTGTACACCGACGCCCTCGACCGGTTCGACCCGCACTGGATCAAGAGCGTCGGCAACCGCGCGACCGCGCTGCTCGGGCTCGGCCGGGTGGCCGCCGCGCGCGGCGACCACGGCGCGGCCCGGTCCCGGTACCGGGAGGCGGCCGGGACGGCGGCGTCCAAGGGCGCGTACATGGACGCCGCCCGCGCGGTCGACGCCCTCGCCGGGCTGGAGGCGGCGGAGGGCGCGGCGGAGCGGGCGGCCCGGCTGTCCGGCGCGGCGGCGGCGCTGCGCGGCGTCCCGCCCGGCGCCGTCTCACCGGGCGACGGAACGAAAGGCGGCGGAGCGGCGGGCGGCGGCGCGCCGGAGGTGCTGAGCAGGGCGGACGCGCTGCGCCTCGCCGGCCTCGACGAGGAGGTCGTCGAGGCGGTGAGCCGGCGGTGAGCCTCCGGTGAGCGCGCCCCGGCACGCTCACCGGCATGAAGAACGTCCTGATCTCCGGCGCCTCGATCGCCGGCCCCGCGCTCGCCCACTGGCTCGCCCGCTACGGCTTCGCCACCACGATCGTCGAGAACACCCCCGGCTTCCGCGACGGCGGCTACGCCGTCGACTTCCGCGGCGACGCGCACCTGACCGTCCTGCGCCGCATGGGCCTCCTCACCGACGTCGAGCGCGCGAAGACCGGCATGGGCGCGATGGCGTACGTGAACAAGGCCGGAAAGCCCGTGGCGACGATGGCGGCCGACCTGTTCGCCGGGGACGTCGAGATCCTCCGCGGCGACCTCGCCCGCATCCTCCTCGACGCCACCCGCGGCACCACCGAGTACGTCTTCGGCGACTCCATCGCGTCCCTCGACGAGGACGCCGACGGCGTGACCGTCTCCTTCGAGCGGTCCGCGCCGCGCCGGTTCGACCTGGTCATCGGCGCGGACGGGCTGCACTCCAACGTCCGCCGCCTCGCGTTCGGGCCGGAGGAGCGGTACGTCCGCGAACTCGGCGTGCACTGCGCGATCTTCAGCGTCCCCAACCACCTCGGCCTCCGGTACACGGGGCACGTCTACCGGACCGGCGGGCAGCTCGCGTCCGTCTACAGCGCCCGCGACAACACCGAGGCCAGGGCCGCGTTCTACTTCGCGTCGCCGGAGACGGGCGTCGACCGCCGGGACGTGGCGGGGCAGCAGCGGATCCTCACCGAGCGGTTCGCCGGCACCGGCTGGGAGTGCGACCGGCTGCTCGCCGAGATGCGGCACGCCCCCGACTTCTACTTCGACGCGGTCGGGCAGGTCCGCATGGACGGGTGGGCGCGCGGGCGGGTCGCGCTCCTCGGCGACGCCGCCTACTGCCCGTCGTCCCTGTCCGGCATGGGCACCGGCCTCGCCATGGTCGGCGCCTACGTGCTCGCGGGCGAGCTGGCCGCCGCGCGCGGCGACCACCGCGTCGCCTTCGCGCGCTACGAGGACGTCATGCGCGACTACGCGGCGGGCTGCCAGAAGATGGGCGACGGCGTCGCCAAGCTGATGATGCCCTCGAACCGCGCCGTGATCGGGCTGCTGAACCGGTACTACAAGCTGCTGCCGTACCTGCCGGGCAAGAACATGGCCGCCAAGATCGCCCGCAGGACGGCCGAGGCGATCGACCTGCCCGACTACGCCGGGGTCCCTACGCGGCCGACGCCGTGAGGCGCCGGAGCGTGATCTTCAGCTTGGGCCTGCCGTCGTCGGCCCCGGTCGCGCCGCCGTCCGTGCCGGCCTTCGCCACCTTGTCGATGACGTCCATCCCGGACGTGACGTGCCCGAACACCGTGTAGTCGGCGGGGATGTCCGCCTCGCCGTACACGATGAAGAACTGGCTCCCGTTGGTGTTCGCGCCCGCGTTCGCCATGGCGACCGTCCCGCGCGCGTACTTGGCGCCGGACGTGTTCTCGTTGGCGAACGCGTAGCCCGGACCGCCCGACCCGGTCCCGGACGGGTCGCCGCACTGGAGCACCTTGAGGGCCGCCGACGTCGTGAGCCGGTGGCAGGACGTCCCGTCGTAGAACTTCTTCCCCGCCAGGTACATGAAGGAGTTCACGGTGCAAGGCGCCTTGGCGCCGTCGAGGTCCATCTTCACGGTGCCGAGGTTCGTCGCCAGCTCGGCGTGGACGGTCGCGGGAAGCTTCGCGGTGGCCGGAGGCGTCCCGACGTCCTTCACGTCACCGCCGGACGACGGCGTGTAACGGCAGTCGCCGCCGATGGCGGCGGTCCCGCCCGAGGGGGTCGTCCGGCTCGCCGACGGGTGGTCGCCGTCGCCGCCGTGGTCCTTGAGCAGCACGGCGGCGGTGGCCGTCCCCGCCGCGAGCAGCGCCACGGCCGCGACCGCGCCCGCGATGACCAGCGCCCTGCCGCCCTTCCGCGGCCCCGGCCCGGAGGGGACGGTCCGACCCGGCGGAAGGAACGGCGGCCCCGGCGGCGGGCTCGGAGCCGTCCCCATACCGGGCGGCATGGGCGGCGGCCCGTCGGGCGGCGCGAAGGCGGGCGGCGCGGGCGCGGGCGGCGGGAGCGCCGCGGCGGTCAGCGTCGCCGCCGCCGACGACCCCTCCTCCAGCAGGTGCGCCTCGCTCCCGTCCTCGCCGAGCAGCCGGACCAGCACCTGCAGCGCCGTCGGGCGCCGCGCCGGGTCCTTCTCCAGGCACGCCGCGACCATCGCGCCGACCTCGCCGCCGAGCACGCCCAGCGCCGGCGGCGCGTACAGCACCCGATGCATGATCGCCGGGACGGTGTCGGTGCCGAACGGCGGAGCCCCGTTCGCCGCGTAGGCCATGGTGCAGCCCCACGCCCACATGTCCAGCGGCGGCCCGCCCGGCGCCCCCGACACCTGCTCGGGCGCCATGTACGCGGGCGTGCCGACCGCGCCCGTCATCGTCGCCGACGTGGCCTCCAGCGGCCGCGCGATGCCGAAGTCGATGACCCTCGGGCCGTCCGGGCCGAGCAGCACGTTCGCGGGCTTGAAGTCGCGGTGCACGACGCCCGCCTCGTGGATCGCCGCCAGCGCCGTCGCGGTGCCGATGGCGAGGCGCCGCAGTTCGGCCTCCGGCAGCGGCCCGCGCCCGCCGACCAGCTCCCGCAGCGACGGCCCCTCGATGTACTCGCTGACGATGTGGGGCGCGTCGCCGCCGGACCCGTCCGCCGGGACGCTCGCGGAGAGCACCCGCGCCGTGCAGAAAGGCGCGACCCGCCGCGCCGCCGACAGCTCCCGCTCGAACAGCGTCCGGGCCCGCTCGTCGCCGTCGACCGAGGCGCGCAGCACCTTCACCGCGACGCGCTCGCCGGTCTCGGACTCGCCCAGGTAGACCGTCCCCTGGGCGCCCTCGCCGATCAGTCCGGTCAGCCGGTACCCGCCGGCTTCGCGCGGGTCGTTCGGACGCAGCGGGCGTGGTTCCGCCATGCGCGGACCTCCAAGGCAACGGGGGAGCTGGAAAGCCTACCGATGCCGCACGGAATCCCTCCGCCGAGGCGGTCACATCGGCGCCGCGCCGTCCGTCAGTGCTGTGAACGACCCGATCGGCCTGAGGAGAACGCGATGAGCAAGCTGGACATGACGTCGATGTACACCTTCCACGACGCGCTCCGCCGGGACCTGCGGCACATCGCCGACGTCACCGCGCGTCCGGACGACGACCCCCGGCGGGTGCTGGCCACCGCCGTCGGCTGGGAGCTGTTCAAGAAGGCGCTGCACGCGCACCACACCGCGGAGGACGAGGCGCTGTGGCCGGTGATGCGCGAGGCCCTCGCCGGGCGCCCGGACGGGCTGGCGCTGCTGGACGCGATGGAGGCCGAGCACGCGGCGGTGGACCCCGTGGTCGAGGCGATCGACGCGGCGCTCGCCGACCGCGAGTCCGGGCCCGCGCGGCTCGGCGGGCTGACGGACACGCTGGCCACCGCGCTGGGCGGGCACCTCAAGCACGAGGAGGACGAGGCGCTGGCGCTGATCGACGCGACCCTGTCCGAGGCGCAGTGGCTGGAGTTCGGCCAGGCGAGCGGCAAGTACGTCGGGCCGGACGCGCCGCGGGTCATCCCGTGGATGCTGGACGGCGCGTCCGAGGGCGCGGCGGCGGCGATGCTGGCGTCGCTCCCCGAGCCCGTCCGCGCGACCTACGCGAACGAGTGGGTCCCCGCGTACAAGGCCCTCGACCTGTGGGGCGCCCGCGCTTAGGGGAGGCCGCGGAGAACCGAGTCGATCTCGCTGAGGAGGGCGAGGGCCATCGGTCAGGGGGCGGTGCGGCGGGCGTGCTCGTCGAGTTCGAGGTCGATGAACGCGCCGATCATCGCCCGCCACACCGCCTCGGCGACCTCGGGGGACAGGCCGGCGGACGCGGCGCGCTCGCGCGCCAGGGCGACGACCTGCTCGACGCGGCCCGGCGCGCGGACGGCGCCCGCGTCGGCCTTGAACGCGGCGGCGGCCCGGACGAGCCCCTGCCGTTCGGCGAGGAGCCGGACGAGGTCGCCGTCGATGGCGTCGATGCGGGCGCGGACGTCCGAGAGCGAATCCATACCGGGATCTTGGCAGGGGCGTCCGGTGCGCGTCACTTCGGCGGGGCCGTGATGAGGTCCCGGTACCAGCCGTACGACCTCTTCGGCGTCCGCTTCTGCGTCTCGTAGTCGACGTGGACGAGCCCGAAGCGCGGGTGGTACCCCTCGGCCCACTCGAAGTTGTCGAGCAGGGACCAGGCGTAGTAGCCGCGGATGTCGATGCCGTCGTCGATGGCGGTCCGCATCGCGGCGATGTGCGCGTCGAGGAACTCGATGCGGGCCGTGTCGTCCACCGTGCCGTCGGGGGCGACCTCGTCGGGGAAGGAGCAGCCGTTCTCGGTGACGTAGAGCGGCGGCAGCCCGTTCGAGTACCGCGCGCGCAGCGTCCGCAGCAGGGACAGGAACGCGTCGGGGACGATCGGCCAGCCCATCCCCGTCACGGGGTACTCGGTGATGTCCACCATGTCGAAGGGCAGCGGGCCGTCCGCGGGCGGCGCCTTGAGGCGGGTCGGCTGGTAGTAGTTCACGCCGAGGAAGTCGATCGGCGAGGCGATGACCGACATGTCCAGGTCGTGGACGTACGGCCCGAGGTCGGGGCCGCCGAGCGCGGTGAGGTCGGGGTAGGCGCCGGTCAGGACCGGGTCGGTGAACATCCGGTTCATGAAGGCGTCGAACGCGAGCGCGGCGTCCCGGTCGGCGCCGGACGCCGGATCGGCGGGCCAGGCCGGCGAGTAGTGGTTGGTCAGGCCGACGCGGCGGGCGCCGCCGCCGCGCAGCGCGGTGACGGCGAGGCCGTGGCCGAGGAGCTGGTGGTGGGCGGTCGGCAGCGCGTCCAGCATCAGCGTCCTGCCGGGCGCGTAGACGCCGAACGCGTACCCGTAGGCGGTGACGACGACCGGCTCGTTCAGCGTGATCCACATGCCGACGCGGTCGGCGAGGCGGTCGGCGGCGCGGTAGGCGTACTCGGCGAACCGGTAGGCGGTGTCGCGGTTCATCCAGCCGCCGGCGTCCTCCAGCGGCTGGGGCAGGTCCCAGTGGTAGAGGGTGACGGCGGGCTCGATGCCGGCGGCGAGCAGGGCGTCGACGAGCCGGTCGTAGAAGTCCAGGCCGCGCGGGTTGGCGGCGCCGCTGCCGGTCGGCTGGACGCGCGGCCACGCGAGGGAGAACCGGTAGGAGTTCACGCCGAGCTCCTTCATCAGCCCGACGTCCTCCGGCCACCGGTGATAGTGGTCACAGGCGACGTCACCGGTGTGCCCGTCCCGCACCCGGCCCGGGGTGTGGGCGAAGACGTCCCAGGTCGACGGCCCGCGGCCGTCCTCGTGCACGGCGCCTTCGACCTGGTAGGCGGCGGTCGCGACGCCCCAGCGGAAGCCCTCCGGAAACCCCATCCGTCCCTTTCCCCTGAACGCGAATCCCCTTCGGACTTTACGGGGCGGGGTGGTCGCGGCGGAAGGGTCCCGTGACCGCGGGGTGGGGAAGGCCGTTCCGGCCATGACCGAGCATGGCGCGTTCGGGTGACAATGGTGGCGTGACCGAGATCCGCACGCCGCTCCGCCGACGTCCCGCCCAGCGCCGCAGCGCCGAACGCGTCCAGCGGATGCTCGACGCGTGCGCGGACATCCTGGAGGAGGACGGCTACGACGGCCTGACCACCACGCGGATCGCCCAGCGCGCCGAGGTCGCGATCGGCTCGGTGTACCAGTTCTTCCCGGACAAGCGGGCGGTCGCGCAGGCGCTCGCGCTGCGCAACCTGGAGGTGTTCGGGGAGCGGATCTCGGCGCGGCTCGCCGCCGGCGCGTTCGCCGACTGGTCCGACACCGTCGGCGTGATCATCGAGATCTTCGTCGAGATGCACCGCACCGTGCCGGGGTTCCGGGTGCTGCGCTTCGGCGACGTCGCCGACGTGAACCTGCTCGACTCCGACGCCGACAACAACGCGGTGGTCGCCGACCGGCTGCGCGAGATGATCGTCGAGACGTTCGGCGTGCAGGACACCCCCGGCCTCGCCACCGCCCTGGCCATCGCGGTGGAGGCGGGCGACGCGGTGCTGAAGATGGCCTTCCGCCGCGACCCGGACGGCGACCCGCTGATCGTCGCGGAGGCGGAGCGGCTGATCCACGGGTACCTCGCGGGGCACATCCAGGAGGCCTGACCCGCGCCTCTCGCCGGTCACCATTTGGTATTTCGTCCGGACATCTCCCTCAGCTCGTCGTTTGTGGCAGACTCGCGCGAAAACGCGACGGGACGAGGGTGAGTTCGCTGGACGCAGAGCGGCTCCAGGCGCAGCACCGGCTGCTGATCCGGCAGCGGGTCCGCCTGATGGTCAACCAGTACGAGGTGCACGCCGAGAACCCGGACGGCGGGGAGGGCGAACTGCTCGCGTTCGCGCAGCAGAAGCGGCTGGCGTTCAAGGAGCAGGTCACGCTCTACTCCGACGACTCCAAGACCCGCCCGATCCTCGGCTTCAAGGCGCGCAAGCGCATCGACCTGGCGTCGGCCTACGACATCACCGACGCGGACGGGCGGCCCATCGGGCTCTTCCGCAAGGACTTCAAGAAGTCGCTGATCGCCTCGACCTGGCATCTGGAGCAGCCCGGCCTCGGCGTGACGACGGGCAGCGAGCGCAACAAGTTCGTCGCGGTGCTGCGCCGGGTGTGGGGCTTCATCCCGTACGCGGAGAACCTGCCGTTCGCGTGGCCGTACCACTTCGACTTCTACGCGGGCGACCAGGTCGTCTTCTCGGTGGAGAAGAAGTTCGGCCTCCGCGACCGCTACGTGGTCGACATCAAGGACCCGCGCCTGGACCGCCGGCTCGTCGTCGCCCAGGCCGTCGCGCTCGACGCCCTCCAGTCCCGCTGACCGGCGGCCGGGCCGCCCGTCCCTCGGGACGTGGGCGGCGCGGCTACAGCCAGCCCTGCGCGCGGGCCGTGTGGACGGCCTCGATGCGGTTGCGGGCGCCGACCTTGTTGATGGCGGACGACAGGTAGTTGCGGACGGTCCCCTCCGACAGGTGCAGCCGGCCCGCGATGTCGGCGACCGTGGACCCGTCCGCGCCCGCCTCCAGCACGTCGCGCTCGCGCGGCGACAGCGGGTTCGGGCCCGCGCTGAGCGCGGCGGCGGCGAGCGCCGGGTCGATGACGCGCTCGCCCGCGACGACCCGGCGGATCGCGGCGGCCAGCTCCTGCGCCGGGCCGTCCTTCACCAGGAACGCCGACGCGCCGGCCTCCATCGCGCGGCGCAGGTAGCCGGGCCGGCCGAACGTCGTCAGGATCATGATCTTGCAGTCGGGCACGGCGGCGCGGATCTCCGGCGCGGCGGCGAGGCCGTCCCGGTCCGGCATCTCGATGTCCAGCAGCACGACGTCCGGCCGGGTCCGGGCCGCGACCGCGACGGCCTCCGCGCCGCCGGACGCCTCGCCGACGACCTCCAGGTCGGCCTCCAGCCCGAGCAGCGCGGCCAGGGCGCCCCGCACCATCCGCTGGTCCTCGGCGAGCATCACGCGGATCACGTGGCGGACTCTACCGCCGCCCTCTCCGCGCCGGCCCGGCCGAGCGGGACGCGCACCGCCAGCCGGAAGCCGCCGCCGTCGCGCCGGCCGGCCGCCACGGTCCCGCCCGCGTCCGCGACCCGCTCCGCGAGGCCCTCCAGGCCGTGGCCCGGCGCGTGCCCCTCGCCGGGCTGCCCGCACCCGTCGTCGACGATCTCCAGGGTGGCGGCACCGTCCGCCCGGCCGACGGTGATCGTGACGCGGCGGGCGCGGGCGTGCCGCACGACGTTGGTGACGCCCTCGCGGACGGCCCAGCCGAACAGCCCGTCGACCTGGTCGGGCAGCGGCGTCCCGGACGTCCGCACCTCGGCCTCGATCTCGGCGGCCGCCAGCACCGCGCGGGCGCCGTCCAGCTCCCCGGTGAGGTCGCGCCGCCGGTAGCCGGAGATCGCGGCGCGGACGTCGGCGAGGGACTGGCGCGCCACCGACTCGATGTCGCGCACCTCCGCCATCGCGCGATCGGTGTCCTGCTCGCCAAGCCGCCGCGCCAGCTCGCTCTTCAGCACGATCAGCGACAGGCTGTGCCCGAGCAGGTCGTGCAGGTCGCGGGCGATGCGCAGCCGCTCGTCGGCGGCGGCGAGCCGGGCGACCTCGCCGCGCGCCACCCGGAGCTGCTGGACGAGCGTGCGGGCGTGCCGGAACCCGACCATCATCAGCCCGAGCGACAGCGAGGTGACGGTGATGACCGGCAGCGCGCCCACGGCGCCGTCGATCAGCGCGCACTGCAGCGAGGCCAGCGCGGTCGCGCCGCCGACGCCCCAGAGCACCCGGTCCATCGGCAATGCCATCGCGAAGATCATCGACAGGTAGACCGGGGTGCCGATCCACTCGTCCCCGAACGCGAACGGCAGCACGGCGCTGACCACCGCGAACGCGGCGAGCAGCGTGCGGGTGAGCGGCCCGATCGGGTCGACCCAGCTGCGCATGCTCAGCGGCGTCGCGTAGTACAGGCCGATGAACGCGCCGAGGCCGAGGACGGCGAGGGCGAGCCTGGTGCCGCTGTAGCCGGTGACGACATGGGCGAGCGGGATCATGTAGATGAGGCCGAACGTCGACCAGAACGCGCGCCGCCGCCGGGACCGGCCGGGATCGGGCCCGTCCAGATCCTCGCTGTCGAACATCCTCAGGCTCATGACGCCTGAATCGTATGCCGATGCCCAGGTCGGAGGGTCAGTGAGCGTTGTCGTGGGTTCGGGATGACTTTTGTCATGGTCATCTTGCCCGCGCTTGGGGTCTGGCCTGCTCGCGCTTTACATGTTACGAAGGTATGTAAAGCGGTGGGCGGAGCACACCACGCGTCGCGACGGTGCGGCGCCACCCCGAGGAGGATCCCCCGTGAGTTCCTACGACCTCTACTCCACGCCCGTGCCCACGGAGACGTGGAACGTCCCCATGGCGGGCGACGCCCGGTTCACCTGGGAGTACGACGAGGGCCGCGACCGGCTGCTGAGCCTGTACCAGAAGGGCAAGGACAAGCAGTGGGACGCGACGAAGCGCATCGACTGGGACCTTGAGGTCGATCCGGTCAACGTCGCCGGGCTGCCGGAGAACTTCAACCCCCTCGTCGGCTCC
Organism: Spirillospora sp. NPDC000708; assembly: GCF_040299565.1. Lineage (NCBI taxonomy): Bacteria > Bacillati > Actinomycetota > Actinomycetes > Streptosporangiales > Thermomonosporaceae > Spirillospora > Spirillospora sp. NPDC000708. Next base: position 110,283 of record NZ_JBEPCJ010000013.1, on the reverse strand, counting down.
GACATCTGGGACAAGATGTCACAGAAGGAGCGGGACGAGTTCGGCCGCCACCAGGGCTCCTGGCTGTTCAGCCAGTTCCTGCACGGCGAGCAGGGCGCGCTGAACGTGTCGGCGCGCATCGTCCAGTCCGTGCCCGACCTGGACTCGAAGTTCTACGCCGCCACGCAGACGATGGACGAGGCGCGGCACGTGGAGCTGTACGCGAAGTTCGTGCACGAGAAGATCGGCATGTACTACCCGATCAACCAGGACCTGGCGAAGCTGCTCGCCGAGTCGCTGGAGGACAGCCGCTGGGACCTGCCCTACCTCGGCATGCAGGTGCTCATCGAGGGCCTCGCCCTCGCCGCCTTCGGGCTGTACCGCGACATGTCGACGAACCCGCTGGTCAAGCAGCTGCTCGCGTACGTGATGCAGGACGAGGCGCGGCACGTCGCGTTCGGCCGGCTGGCGCTCAAGGACTACTACGCGGAGCTCACCGACAAGGAGCGGGCCGAGCGCGAGGAGTTCGTGGTCGAGGGCTGCTACCTGATGCGCGACCGGTTCAAGGGCCGCGAGGTGTTCGAGCAGCTGGACATGCCGGTCGACAAGTGCATGGAATACGTCGACAACTCGGATATGTACACGCTCTACCAGTCGCTGCTCTTCAGCCGTATCGTGCCGTGCGTCCGGGACGTCGGCCTTTGGGGTGACAAGGTGAAGGCCGCCTATGCCGACATGGGCGTCCTCGACAATGCCAAGGCCGACCTCGAAGCGCTGATGCGGCAGGACGAGGAGATCGCCGAGAAGGTCGACGAGGAGAAGTACGCGGCCGAGCTGGCCGCCCGCAAGACCGAGGTCGACGAGGCCATCGCGCTCGGCGCGGAGTGACGCCGGGCCGCCGGAAGGCCCCCGCGCCGGAGTAACGGCGCGGTGAAACGCGGGGACGCCCACGGGCGTCCCCGCGTCGCATTTCCGTAGATCTTCCCCGCCCGCCTCCGATCGATTTTCGAATTCGGCATACGCGGCATCCGGGCTGTACTAACGTGCCCGCTCGACGGTGCGCCGGAGAACGCACGCCATGGGCGCACGCACACCGCGCAGAGTCGATCCGAGAATGTCGGGGGAAATACGTATGAACCGATCCGCCAGAAATCTGCTGGGCCTGTCCGCGGCCGCCCCGCTGGCCGCGGCGCTGGCCCTGTCCGCCGCGCCGGCGAACGCCGCGCAGGGCCCGGTCGCCGACCTCGTATACGGGACGGTCGGCCAGGTCGGCCCGGCGCTGCCGCCGGTGGCGCTGCCCGCCCCCGTCTCCGACACCGCGAGCCGCACCCTGGAGTCGGCGGCCGGCACCGCGGACGGCGCGGTCGCCTCCGCGGCCCGTCCCGGGCGGAGCGCCGGCCTGGGCAAGGGCCTGCCCGTGTCCCGCACCGCCTCCGCGGCGGGCTCCGCCGCCCGCGCCTGCCGGGTCGACCCGATGAAGACGGTCGACGGCACCCGGGTCACGCGGCTGCTGCCGCACCAGACGATGGCGCTGACGCCCGGCCGGGACGGCGCGCCGATCTCCGCCCCGCGCAGCGGGAGCTGCGTCGGCGCGGCGAACCGCACCGCCTCCGGGTCCGGGCAGGCGTCCGGGCTGCCGGCTCCGGTCGGGGAGGCCGCCAAGGTGCCCGGACGGGTCGTCGGGCGCGTCACGTCCGTCCCGAAGCGGGTCGTGCACAGCAAGGTCGGGAAGGCGCTGCCGACCGGCCGCTCCGCCGCGTCCGGCGGTTCCGGCGGGCCGCTGGGCGACGCGGTGGCCCTCGGGCTGCCGGGCGACGCCTCCTCGCTGCGCTCCGCCGCGCCGATCTCGATGGTGCTCCCGGACGGGGCGGGGCTGCGGCGTGCCAGGCCGGCGCCGCAGAGCCTCACCGGCGAGGCCGGCGACACCGTGAAGACGATGCAGTCGCAGGTCGGCAGCGTCGTCAACGTGCTGAAGACGCGCGAGCGGCCGTCCGACACCCACTGACGAAATCACCTCGGAACGGGGCGTTCCGGAGATGCCAAGTGCATCCCGGAACGCCCCGTTTTGCTGCCTAACGAACGCTTGTTATATGTCCGAGATCACACCTTCCATGGCGAGTAAATTGGATCTTGAAATGCGCTCACCCAGCGAAGTCGATCGGCTTCGCAGGGCAAAAAGAGAGGTGACAAACCCCACATTGTTCGGGCCTGCGCTTGATTCACTCCGGACGCAACGTACGGTCAAGGACTTGTGCGGCGCTTTCGAGATCAAAAGTGAAGATGCAACGCAGCCGCACCTGCCGGACGCCGAAGCCGCGATGACGCGGCCGCGCTCAGCGAGAGCGCGCAGACGGGCCTTGGAGCCCATGGGCGGTGCGGGTCTCGGGGGACGAGGAGGTCGCCCCGGCGCGCCGCGAGAACGGCGCTGAGAAACGCCGGGCGTCCGGGGTCCTGTCCCCTACCGAAGGATTCTTCGTGGGCAACCCTGACGAACGACATCGTCTTCACGCGCGCCTTCGCGCCCGCCTTCAGCGGCCGCACCTGCGCACCCTAATGATCGTTTCCGGCGTCGCCGCCGCCGTTCTCGCGGTGGGCGCGTTCGCCGTCGCCAACGGCCGCAAGGCCCCGGCCGACTCGGCCCAGGCCGCGCAGACCGCACCGGGCGCGACCGTCCCGAAGGCGGACCCGCCGAGGCCGGAGCCGTCCCGGGCCAGCCGCGGCGGGCCGCGCGACCCCAACCCGAAGCACACCGGGAAGAAGGCCGAGCCCAAGAAGAAGGCGCGGTCGGAGGCCGTCGCCGAGCACAAGACCAGGCCGCAGAAGAAGGCGAAGGTCCTGCAGTCCGGCTCGTGCGAGGCGTCCTTCTACGGCGAGGGGCAGATGACCGCGAGCGGTGAGCCCTTCAACCCGAGCGCCCTCACCGCGGCGCACAAGACGCTGCCGATGGGCTCCAAGGTCCGCGTGACCAACAAGAACAACGGCCGGTCGGTCATCGTCCGCATCAACGACCGGGGCCCGTACGCGGGCGGCCGCTGCCTGGACCTGTCCACAGCGGCGATGAAGAAGGTCGGCGGCACCGGATCGGGCGTCATCCCGGTCCGCTACGAGGTCCTCTCGAAGGGCTGAGTTCCACCACGCGCAACCCGCCTCGCGGGCGCTCGATGCTGCCCGCGAGGCGGACGACGGCCGCCTGAACGCGTCGGCGGGTCCGCCTGCTGGGGCGTCCGCCCGTCAGCGCGTGACGGGCGTCGGGGCCGGATAGGGCGCGGTGTCGGTGCCCGGCGCCGCCGCGGGCGCCGCGTCCTGCTCCTGCCCCGAGTCCCACTGCTCGGCCTGCGCCGCCTCCGGCCGGACGTCCGCGAGGCGCTCCCGGAACCAGTCGGTGAGCAGGCCGTCGACGCGGACGGCGTCGGTGATCGGCGGGCGCGGCTCGGTGCCGGGCTCGGCGGCGAGCGCGTGGCCCATCCGGAACGCGGCGTGCTCCACCGCGCCCGCGCCGCGCCGCTGCAGCACGTCCCGGAACGCGGTGACCTCGCCGGCCGGGACGACCCGGTCGCGGGCGCCGCCGACCAGCAGCAGCGGCACGTCCCGCGCGGCGATGTCGCCGGCGAGCGCGCCGAGGTCGAGGCGGTCGGCGAGCTCCTGCGCGGTCTCGCTCCACGTCCGCTCGCGCGCGGCGCGCCGCTCCACCGCGCGCGCCGCCCGCGCCGGGGCGACGACGGGCGCGACGGCGGCGGCCGCGCTCACCGCGACCTCGCCGCGCGCGACGGCCAGCAGCGCCGCCGCGCCGCCCGCGCTGAACCCGGCGAGCGCGACGGGCCCGTCCGGCAGCGCCAGGTCGCGGCGCAGCTCGGCGACCGCGGCGGGCAGCCCGGCCGCGGCCTGCTCGACCGCGCGGCCGTACGCCTCGATGGCCTCGGTCTCCAGGATCGCGCCCGAGCCGAGCCCGCCCGGCGAGCGGCCGGGCAGGTCGAGGTAGACGCGCCACACCGGTACGCCCGTCATCGGGATCGCCGCCGCGAGCGCGGCCGCGGTCCGCGGCGGGTCGAAACCGGGCCAGGCGAGCATCAGCCGGGTCGGCCCGGACGCGGTCGCGTCGACCGCGGTGGGCGGGAGCGCCACGTAGGCGGCGCCCGCCACGGTGCCGTGGACGGGTCTGTTCAGATGGTCGCCGCTCATGTCGTGGATCAGCTCCTGCGGTGCTCGACGGGCGGTGCCGGTCGTGCCTCGGGGAGGCGGCGCCCCTCCCGCGAGGACCTCTCATGCTGGCAGCGGGCGCCGGCCATTGCGCCGTAATCCCCGCACGTTGCCCGCGAGAGTGACGAAGAACTCACTTCCGGTAACCCGATCGGTGCCGTGCGGGCACCGTGCCGGCGCCCGCTGACGATCATTACGGCGACCGCCGCGGCGCACCGGTCGTGATCCGGGCCTCATGGTCCACCGGAGGGAACAAAACCGGCATCGGTCACGTCATAGAGGGACGTGGGCGCTGCGGGGGCGCGCCCTCACGACCCCTGACCGAGGAGCACCTGTGGACAGGAAGCGCAGGACGGCCGCCGCCGGGCAGGCCTGGCAGATCTACAGCGAGACCCTCCAGCCCGACGTGCCCGGCTTCTGGGAGCGGTTCCGCGCCGTGCCGCGCATGCTGAAGTCGGTCCTGCGCGGCCAGTACAAGGGGATGTCCTTCGGGACGCTCGGCCTGCTCGCGCTCGGGCTGGTGTACATCATCTCCCCGATCGACGCGATCCCGGACGTCATCCCGATCGCCGGCATCGCCGACGACACCGGCCTCGCGCTGTGGCTCGCGGCGGTGCTCGTCAAGTCCGCCGGCGACTTCGTCATGTGGGAGCGCAGCGGCCGCCCGACCGTCATCGTGGGCGAGCCGATCGACTAGCCGCCCGGGGGCCGGGCCGCCTCAGACCCGGCCCCGGCCCCGCCCCGCGCCCCGGGACGGGGCGCGTCAGGCGCCGCCCAGTTCCTTCGCGAACCGGTCCGCCGCGTCCCGCACGATCGGGACCACGTCGGCGACCGCCTCATGCGTCATCCGGCCGGACGGCCCCGACACCGACAGCGCCGTCAGCGCGGGCGCGCCCCGCAACGGCACCGCGACGCACCGCACCCCGATCTCCTGCTCCTCGTCGTCCAGCGCGAAGCCCTGCTCGCGGACGCGGCGCAGCTCGGCCAGCAGCGCGTCCTGGTCGGTGAACGTGTTCGGCGTGTGCGCGGCCATCCCCGTCCGGCCGAGGATCTCGCGGACGCGCTCGTCCGGCAGCTGCGACAGCAGTGCCTTCCCGACGCCCGTGCAGTGCGGCTGCACCCGCCGCCCCACTTCGGTGAACATCCGCATCGAGTGCTTGGACGGCACCTGCGCCACGTACACGGCCTCGTCGCCCTCCAGCACGGCCATGTTCGCGGTCTCGCCCACGTCGTCCACCAGCCGCGCCAGGACGGGACGCGCCCACGTCCCCAGCAGCCGGTTCGCGGTCTCGCCGAGCCGGATGAGCCGCGGGCCCAGCGCGTACCGCTTCGACGGCTCCTGCCGCACGTACCCGTGGTTCACCAGCGTCCGCATCAACCGGTAGATGGTCGGCATCGGCAGCCCGGACACCTCGGTCAGCTCCGACAGCGCCATCTCGCCGCCCGCGTCCGCCAGATGCTCCAGCAGCTCGAACGCGCGCTCCAGCGACCGTACGGCCTCCGCCACCCGCGTCTCCTCTCCTCGCGAATCACCCGATTCTACGGAGATCTGATTTCACTACGCGAAAGAGGGTCCCGGTCAGGTTACTCATGGCGACACTCTGGCAATGAATGACTACGGACTGCAACGAATCAGTCGCCCCCCTGGACGCAACAGAGACAGTGAATCCGCGAGAGGGGACCCCGTGCGAACCGGTGGCAGCAGGACCCGCAGCAGGGCGCGCGTCGGCGCGATCATGGCGGGCGGCGCGCTCGCCGTACCGCCGATGATGCTCACCGGGGCGTCCGCGAACGCGAACCAGTCCGACGTCCGGCTCCTCACCCGGACCTCGACGTCCGCGGCCGCCGTCGCCGGACCCGCCTACGCGCTCGGCCACACCGTCCGCGTCCGCGCCGAGGGCGGCGTCGCGCACCACGCCGTCCTGCGCCTCCTCGCCGCCGACCCGCTCGCCTGGGCGGACCGCCCGCCGGGCTGCGCCCGGCTGGACTCCGGCCACGAACTGCGCTGCGACCTCGGCGACGTGGGCGGCGCGACGGTGACGAGGACCGCCGCCGTCTCCGTCCCGGCCTCCGCCGTGGAGCGCCCGTCGGGGACGCGGCCGTCCATCGTCACCATCGCCGCGGCCGACAACGCCGAACCCCGCACGTCCCGCGCCGTCTTCCATCTCCCGCCCGGCGGGGGCCAGTCCGCGACGGCCGACGCGCCGCCCGCCCAGCCCCAGTCCGCGCCCAACGAGGGCGACGCGCACTGCACCGCCGACGCACCCGGCTCCGGCAAGCCCTGCCATGACGCCGCGCCCGGCGGCCACGCCGCCCCGGCCTCGCACTGCCACAAGCCCCGGACGGCGACCGGCCCCGCCCAACCCCACCCCGCGAACCAGGGCCGGCCGGTGCACCATGCCGGACCGCCGCAGCAGCCTCACCCGAAGCCGCGCGCCCATCCCGTCCAGCCGATGCCCCCGGCCCAACCGCCCACCAACGTGCAGGCACCCGCACACGGGAAGCCGCCCGCACACGTGAAGCCCTCCGGGCATGGGAAGCGGCCGCATCACGGGACGCCCGCCGGCCAGGGCGTCACGGCTTACGACACGCCGAGCCACCACGCTGCCCCGAAGCAGCACGCCGCACCGAGCCAGCAGTACACCGCACCGAAGCAGTACACGGCGCCGAAGCAGTACACGGCGCCGAAGCAGCAGACGGCGCCCAAGCAGTACACCGCGCCGAAGCAGCACAGCGTGACCGTTGACGGCGGTGCGCCGAGCGGTGCCGCCGGCGGGAGCGGCGCGCACAGCCATCACACCTGGTCGTACGGCGACGACGGGCCGTCCGAGCTCGGCGTCCCGTGGGACGACGACGCGCCCGCCGCCGGGAAGCACAAGCATCGCGGCGGGACGTCGGCGGGGAGCGCTTCGTCGACCGAGGACGGGTACCCGGCCGACGACTGGACGGGGACGGACGGCGGCAGGGGCTACGGCGGCACCACCGGAGCCGGGCACGTGAACGAGGAGCAGGTGCCGAACCTGCCCGTCGTGCCGTCCCCGGGACGGCCGGGCGTCGCGCTGCCGCCGCTGAACGCGCCGGGCGCGATGCCGGTGCCGAACAGCCAGGCCATGGCGGGCACGACGAGCGACGGCGGCGACCGCGGCGACGGCCGGATGACGCTGGTGTCGCCGGTCGGCATGGAGCAGGGCAACGGGACGGACTGGGCCGTGGTGCTCGGCGTCGCGATCGTCGCGGAGATCGGCCTGTTGTGGGGCGCCGCGTGCTTCGGCCTGTGGCGGCGCCGGATCGCGCTGTACCGCGCGGAGACCCGCGCGGCCGAGGCGAGGGCGGAGGCCGCCGCCCGAGGCGGCGCCTACATCTGACGGCCCCGGCCGCAGGGGTGCGCTGACCCGGCGCGGCGCGTCGTCCGCGTCCGGTTCGTCCGAAATGCCGATGGGAACGGGCGGGGCGGCGGTCGCGGGCAGGTGATTCGTTCGCGGATGACCCGGCCCGGTGCCAAATAGGGGATCGTGTCAGTAAGCTGATCCGCTGTCAGTAAAGCTGCGGTCACGGACAGGGGATCCGGTATGTCAGAGGCGTCGATGCGGTGTCCGAAGTGCGCGTCCGCGCTCGACACCCACGAACGGCACGGCGTGGTGATCGAGGAATGCCCGGGCTGCAAGGGCGTGTTCCTCGACCGCGGCGAACTGGAGCAGCTGATCGACGCGGAGAGCCGCTACCTGGCCGAACTCCCCGAGGCGGAGAACCCCGACACCACCTACCAGGGACGGCACCGGCGTGGGATCATGCAGCAGATCTTCGCGGACCACTAGGCTCGGACCACTACTGCGCACACGGTCGGTAACGGTGCCTGCGCCCAGACGTGAAAAGGCATTTCCTCTTGTCACGGCGGTGACAAACCCGGCCGCGGCGAATGTGGCGCGCAGCTAATATCGCGCGCTGCCTACCATCCGGTAGCTTCACGATCATCGCCGCTCGCCGGGGGGCGCCAGACGAGTCGTCCGGCCGACCGCACGCATCGCCGACGGCGCCCACCCCCCACGATGGCCCGCCCGGCCCGTCCCCTCGGGAGATTGATCAATGGCATTGGGCTCGCTGCTTCCCGAACTCCTCCCCGGCGGTTCCGGCCGCACCCCGCTGATCGAGCGGGTCGCGCGGTGGGCGCGGGAGAAGCCGGACGCCCCGGCCTTCACCTTCGTCGACTACTCGCTGGACCCGGCGGGCAAGCACATCACCCTGACCTGGGCCGAGACCGACCGGCGCGCCCGCGCGACGGCGACCGCGCTGCGGCAGGTGACCGGGCCCGGCGAGCGGGCCGCGCTGCTGCTGCCGCAGACGCTCGAGTACATGATGACGATGCTCGGCGCGATGTACGCGCACGTCGTCGCGGTGCCGCTGTTCTCGCCCGACCTGCCGGGGCACGCCGACCGGCTGATCGGCGCGTACGCCGACAGCGAGCCCGCGGTGATCGTCACGACCCGGAACGCGCTCCCGCACGTGGAGAAGTTCCTCGCCGACCACGACGTCCCGCAGCCGAAGGAGATCCTCTTCGCGGAGGAGGTCGACCTCGGGCTCGCCGGGTCCTGGGAGGACGAGCCGATCGGGTTCGACGACCTGGCGTACCTGCAGTACACGTCGGGGTCGACGCGCCGTCCCGCCGGCGTCGAGATCACGCACGGGAACGTGACGGCGAACGCGGCGCAGCTGTGGGCGGGGTGGGCGCCGGAGAAGCCGGACCCGGAGCTGGTGAGCTGGCTGCCGCTGTTCCACGACATGGGCCTGATCGCGACGATGGCGCTGCCGCTGGTGCACGGCGACCACGCGATCTACACCGACCCGGTGTCGTTCATCATGAACCCGATGCGCTGGCTGCAACTGATCGCGGCGCGGCCGGGCAAGAACGTGTACACCGCGGGCCCGAACTTCGCGTACGAGTACGTGGCGTCGATGGCGTCCCCGGAGAAGCTGGAGGGCCTGGACCTGTCCGGGCTGACGACGTGCCTGAACGGCGCGGAGCCGATCCGCACGTCGACGCTGTCGACGTTCGCGGAGGCGCTCGCGCCGGCGGGGCTGCGCCCGGGCGCGCAGGCCCCCGGGTACGGGCTGGCGGAGGCGACGGTGTTCGTCACCGCCGCGGCCGAGGACGTCCCCCCGAAGATCATCACGGTGGGCCGGGACGTCCTCACCCAGGGCGAGGTCCGGCTGTGCGACCCGGACGCGGACCGGGCGAGCACGCTCGTGTCGTGCGGACGGCCGTCCGGGCAGATCGTCGCGATCGTCGACCCGGACGCGCGCGCGGAGCAGCCCGACGGGCACGTCGGCGAGATCTGGGTGCACGGCCCGAACACCGCCGCCGGGTACTGGCGCAACTCCGAGCGCAGCCAGGACACCTTCGGCGGCGAGCTCGCCGAGCCGGGCGGCCTGCCCGCCGGGCCGTGGATGAGGACCGGCGACTACGGCGTGATCCACGAGGGCGAGCTGTACGTCACCGGCCGCATCAAGGACCTCATCATCGTCGACGGCCGCAACCACTACCCGCAGGACATCGAGGTCACCGCGCAGGAGGCGCACCCGGCGGTCCGGCCCGACCACGTCGCCGCGTTCGCGCTGCCCGGCGAGGAGACCGAGCGGCTCGTCGTGGTCGCCGAGCGGAACCGGCGGGTGCCGCTCGGCCGGCTGGACCTGGACGAGGTCGAGTCGGCGGTGCGCGGCGCCGTGAACGTCGAGCACGAGATGAGCGTGCACGCGTTCCTGCTCGTCGAGCCGGGCGCGGTGTCCCGCACGTCCAGCGGCAAGATCGCCCGCGCGGCGACGCGGCAGCGGTACCTGGACGGCGCGCTGCCGACCACGGCGGCGCGGCTCGCGTCCCGCAAGTAGTCTCGGCCTCGCACGCACGGGGCGAGGCCGCCGCACCATCGGCTCGACACGGGCATCGGCTCGACACGGGCATCGGCTCGGCAGGGGGCCGCGGGGCACCGCGCCCCGCGGCCGCGACGACACAGGAGGACCATGCTCTCGGGGCTGGGGCGTCTCATCCACCGGCGACGGTGGGTCAGCCTCGTCTGCATCGTGCTGCTGACGTGCGTGGCCGGCGCCTGGGGCCTCGGCGTGTTCGCGAAGTTCAAGGCGGGCGGCTTCGAGGACCCGAACGCGTCCTCGACGCTCGTCGCGCGGCTCGGCGCCACCTACTTCGGCAGCACGAACCCCGACGTCCTCGTCCTCTACAAGAGCGACACGATGACGGTCGACGACCCGCGCTACGAAGCGAGTGTCATCAGCACCGTCGCGCGGCTCCCCAAGGACCGCGTCGAGGAGATCATCTCCTACTGGGCGCTGGACCAGAAGGACGCGGCGTCGTTCGCGTCCCGCGACAAGCACGAGACGTTCGTCGCGGTGAAGCTGAAGGGCGACGACCCGACCAAGCTGAAGAACTACCAGGACATCAAGGAGCGGCTGAAGGCGCCGGGGCTGACCGTTCAGTTCGGCGGCGCGGTCCCGCTCGGGCAGGAGTTCGGCGAGCAGGTCACCGCCGACATCGTCCGCGCGGAGACCATCACCGCGCTGCCGCTGCTGATCCTGCTGATCCTGCTGTTCGGCGCGGTCGTCGCCGCGTCGCTGCCGCTGCTCGTCGCGGTGTTCTCGATGATCGGCGGGCTCGCCGTCCTGCACGTCGTCACCTACGCCGCCGACGTGACGTCGTTCGCGCTCGAGGTCGTCACGATGATGGGCGTCGGCCTCGCGATCGACTACTCGCTGTTCATCATCAGCCGGTTCCGCGAGGAACTGCAGCGCGGCATGGCCGCGCACGGGATACCACCCGGCAAACCCTGGAAACGGGAGCGCGGGAAGCAGGCGCGCAAGGCGGCGAAGAAGGCGCACCGGGAGGCGATGCGGCCGCTCCGCGAGGACGCCCTCGCCGCGACCCTCGCGACCGCCGGCCGCACCATCATGGTCTCCGGCGTCACCGTGTCCGCCGCGCTCGCCGGCCTGCTGCTGTTCCCGCAGATGTTCCTGCGCACCATCGGGCTCGCCGGCATCGCCACCGTCATGGTCGCCGTGTTCGGCGCGACCGTGCTGCTCCCCACCCTCCTCGCCATCCTCGGCCCGCGCGTCGAGGGCGGCCGGATGCCGTGGCGGCGCCCCACGTCCAAGCGCGCGCAGCGCGACCACGACAGCGGCTTCTGGTACCGGCTCGGCCACAGCGTCATGAAGCACCCGCTGCCGTACTTCGCCGTGGTCCTGGTGATCCTCGGCGTCATGTTCGGGCCGTTCCTGCACGTCCAGTTCGGCAGCATCGACGCCCGCGTCCTGCCGAAGGACAGCGCGACCCGCGCCGTCGTCGAGAACGTCAAGGCCGACTTCCCGAACGGCACCGCCGAGCCCATCGACGTCGTCATCTCCGGCGACCTCATCCCGCGCGACTGGAAGCCGTCCAAGTCGGGCGACAACATCCCGCCCTACCTGGAAGACTTCCGCAAGAAGCTCGCCGCGCTCCCGGGCGTCACCGAGGCGAAGTTCACCGGCTACTCCGGCGCGTACGGCGGCGTCCGCGTCTCCGTGACGCACAAGTACGAGCCGATGGACGAGCACGCCCAGGACCTCGTCAAACGGATCCGCGGCATGAGCCTCGTCAAGGACGGCTACCCGATGCACATCGACGTCGGGGGCAGCACCGCCGCGCAGATGGACCTGATGTCCAGCCTGATGCGCAGCCTGCCGAAGATGGCGATCGCCGTCGGGCTCGCCACGTTCCTCCTGCTGTTCATGTTCTTCGGCTCGGTCGTGCTGCCGCTGAAGGCCATCGTCATGAACGTCCTGTCGATCGGCGCGTCGTTCGGCGCGATCGTGTGGGGGTTCCAGTACGGGCACCTCGCCGGCGTCCTGGACTTCACCCCGACCGGCGGCGTCGAGGCCACCAGCATGATCCTCATCCTCGCGGTCGTGTTCGGCCTGTCGATGGACTACGAGGTCTTCCTGCTCAGCCGGATCCGCGAGGAGTGGGACCGCACCCACGACAACCGCGCCGCCGTCGCCCGCGGCATGCAGCACACGGGCGGGATCATCACCAGCGCCGCGCTGCTGTTCCTCGTCGTCATCGGCGCGTTCAGCATGGCCGGGATCACCGTCGTGAAGCTGATCGGCGTCGGCATGTTCGTCGCCGTCGTCGTGGACGCCGCGCTCGTCCGGTCCCTGCTCGTGCCCGCCACCATGCGGTTCATGGGCAAGGCGAACTGGTGGCTGCCGGGCCCGCTCGCGTTCCTGCACGCCAAGATGGACCTGCGGGAGCACAGCGTGGCCGCCGCCGGTGCGGGGGCCGCGACCGTCGCCGTCCCGCCGCCGCTGCCCGAGGCGCAGCCGTACCCGTACCGGATGCACTGGGAGCAGGGCACGCCCGAGACGCCCGCGCCCCCGGCCCCCGCCGCACCTCCCGCGCCCGCCGCGCCTCCCGCGCCCGCCGTGCCTGCGGCGCCGGTGCTGGACGCGAACGACGCCTTCCAGCCGGCCCTGCAGCCCACCCCCAGCGGACCGCCCGACGGCGAACGCCCGCAACTGGTGTTCCGCGACCCGCACCCGTCGGCCGCGCACGCGCCCGCGGCGCACGCGCCCGCGGCCCGTACGGAGCGGCCGCAGGCGCCGTGGGCCCCGTGGGCGAACGGCCAGCCGCAGCCCCGCCCCGTCCGGCCCCCGCGCGTCAAGCGCCGGATCGTCCCGTCGCCCGACGGCGACGGCTGGACGTGGAGCTCCGACTGACCCTCAGCGCAGCAGCCCGTCGATGACGTCCCGGGCGCGGCCCACGCCGTCCTCCGCCCGGATCCGCCGGCCCACCTCGTACGCCCGGTCGGCCATCTCCTGGTCCTCGGCGACGCGCCGCAGCTTCCGCGCGAGCCGCGGCACCGTCATCGCGCGGAACGGCAGCGGCGCGGGCCCGGCGCCCAGCGCGGCGACCCGCTCCCCCCAGTACGGCTGGTCGCCGAAGAACGGGCACACCACCGTCGGCACCCCCGCCCGCAGGCCCGCCGCCGTCGTCCCGGCGCCGCCGTGGTGCACGACCGCCGACATCCTGGGGAACAGCCACGAATGCGGGACGTCCCGCACCGCGAGGACCTCGTCGTCCGACGTCTCCGGATCGCCCTGCACCACGCCCCGCACACCGGCCAGCCGCAGCGCCGCCCGGACGGCCCGCCCGGTCATCTCCGCGTCCTTCGGCACCATGCTCCCGAACCCGACGTAGACGGGCGCGGGGCCCGCCTCCAGGAACGCCGCGATCTCCTCCGGCGGCTCCCACTCCGGCTCGTCCAGGAACCAGTACCCGGTCATGTGCACGCTCGCCGGCCAGTCCTTCGGACGCGGCACCACCGCCTCGCTGAAGCACGCGAGCACCGTCGTCCCGTCGCGGCGCAGGCCGCGCAGCGGAAGCCGCGGCAGGCCCAGCCGCTCGTCCCGCCACGGGTTGATGAACGGCCGCGACAGCTGCCACGCGATCTGGTCGACCGCCCCGAAGCTCGTCCGGTTCCCCCACCGGCCCAGCATCCGCGCCTGCGGCACGAACGGATGCGGGAACGCCCCCGTCGGCTGGCTCGGCTGGAAATGGATCAGCGCCCGCGGCACGCCCAGATGCGCGCCGATGTGCTCCGGCAGGAACCCCAGCGTCGGACCCAGGATCAGATCGGCGCCCTTGCACGCGTCCAGGCACTCGCCCAGCAGCCGCTCCGCCATCGGCCCGAGGATGCGCCGGAACCCGCCGAGGAACTTCACCGGGTTCCGCCCGCCCGCCAGCAGCTCCTGCCCCGCGTCGGACTCCAGGATCTCCGTCGGATCGGCCGTCAGCGGCGCCAACTCGAGCCCCGCCGCCACGGCTCTCGGCGCGTACCGCGCGCTCGCGACGAGCCGGACCTCGTCGCCCCGCTCCAGCAGCGCCCGCCCGAGCGCCACGCACGGCTGGACGTCCCCCCGCGAACCCGCGGCGAAGATCACGATTCGGCTCACGGCAGCTCCCTACCAGGCGTCGCTACGCGGACTGACCGACGGCTCGCCGGACGGGTCGTCGTCCTCGGGCACGTACGGCGTGTACAGCCATCCGTCCGGCGGCGGCGGAGGCCACCCCGGCCCGCCGACCTCCGGAACCTCCTCGGCGACCGCCCCGTCCCCGTCGGGTCCTGCCGCGGCCGCCGCGCCTCCGCGTCCGGCCACCCAGGCGTCCCCGGGCTCCCCGCCCAGAACACCCGCCTCATGAGGCTCGTCCTCGGTGGCCCGCCCGGCGCCGCCGGTCTCGGAGCCCTGCACGGCAGGCGTCACGGCCTCGCCGGGACCGCGTCGCTCGTCGAGCGGGTCGGCGCCCTCCAAGCTCGCCGCAACCGGCGGCGGCCCGGCGTCGCCGTGCCCGCCGGCCTGCTCTTCAGCGGTCGTCGTCGCGCCGAGAGGGTCGGTGCCGTCCTGGTTCGAGGTGACCGGTGGTGGCGGTGCGGTGGGCCCGTTGACGTGCTGGTCGCCGCGCGGACGTGCGGTCTCGCGCGAGGCGGCCCGGTTCGGCGGCGCCTCGCCATCGTCCTGGGGGTCGGGTGCCTCTGACCTCGCGGTCGTCGTCGGGGCGGGGGCCTGCGTCCGGGGCGCCGCCGGCTCGACGTTCACGGTCTCCGGATGTGACGTCCTGAGTGCCGGGTCGTGCTCGGCGTCCACTGGTTGGACGGGGGTGTCGGCGGCCGGTGCTGGGGTGCCGTCGATGGGGGCCGTGCCGTCGTCCTCGGGGGCGGCGGTCTCGGGGCCAGGGGTGAGGGGGGCCGGAGGCTCGCCGTCGGGGAGGGCCGCCTCCGGCGATTCGGGGGTCGCGGGCTCTGGAACGCTCGGTTCGGGGGGCGGGGTTCCGGTGGTCGAGGGGCTCTTGCCGCGGGACGCCAGTTCTTGGAGGAGGGCGTGGGCTATGGGCTCCGAGCTGGGCGTGGGGGCGGTGAGGGGGGAGCCGCCCGGGGTCCAGCGGTCGGGGAGCGTGGCGAGGGGGTCGTCGTCGGGCGGGAGGGTGCCGCGGGAGCGGGCGGCGGACTCGTCGTCGAACCACTTGCTGGTGGGCGGCGGCGGGGGCTCCTCGGCGGGGGTGGTCCAGGTGGGGATGGCGGTGTCGGCCCAGTCCTGCCAGGGGGACGTCGCGTCCGGCGGGGTGGGGCGCCAGGTGGCGGGCGCGTCGTCGTCGGGGGTGTCGCTCCACCAGTGCGGGCCGGGGGTGCGCGGTGCGGCCATGGGATCCGTTTCCGTCCTGAGGGGGACGGGGTCGGCGGACGGGACGGCGCCGACGGGGTCCGGGCCCGGGACGACGGGGAGCGGGTCGCGGGGGGTCGCGGTGGCGGTGGCGGTGGCCGTCGCGAGGGCGGGTTCGGGACGGGCGGCGGCGGGTTCGGCGACGAGGGGGGCCTGCTTGCCGTGCTTGGGGCCGGTCCAGCCGCGCCGGCTGGGCAGGGTGAGGGCGCTGATGACGCCGCCGATGAGGACGAGGGCGGCGCCGAGGGCGAGCCCGGAGGAGGTGCCGTGCCGGAAGGATTCGAGGGCCCGGGCGCTCGCGCCCTCGTCGGGGACGGTCTGGATGAGCAGGCCGACGATGGCGATGCCGAACGCGCCGGACGCCTCGCGGATGACGTTGATGACGCCGCTGGCGACGCCGGCGCGCTTCTCGGGCACGGCCTTGAGGACGTACATGACGAGCGGCATGGCGAGGGCGGCGCCGACGCCGACGAGGAGGACCCCCGGCATGAGGTCCGCGTACCCGTCGCCGATCTCGAGGGTGGAGAACAGGATCATGCCGACGCCCATCAGCGCCATGCCGGCGCCGATGGCCGGGCGGGGGCCGATCTTGGTGGCGAGGAGGAACGCGACCGGGGTCAGCACCATGATCGTGAGGGCGGGGGGCAGCATGACGAGCCCGGCCTCGGGCGGCGAGAAGCCGAGGAAGCGCTGCAGGAACGGCTGGGAGTAGAACATCATGCCGTTGAAGCCGATGCCGTAGAGCATCTGCGAGACCAGCCCGCCGGAGAAGACGCGGTTCCGGAAGAACCGCAGGTCGATCATCGGGTCGGGGGCCCAGCTCTCGACGACGATGAAGCACACGAGCGCGATGCCGCCGAGCGCGAAGGTGCTGAGGACGGACGGGTCCGCCCAGCCGTGCTTGTTGCCGTCCTCCAGGCCGTAGATGAAGGCGAACAGCATCGTCGCGGAGATCAGCACGCCGGGCAGGTCGATGCGGGCGTGCGGGTTCTTGCTGCGGCCGGTGAGGACGACCGCGCCGAGCAGGATGACGAGGATTCCGGGGACGATGTTGATGAGGAAGATCCAGCCCCAGTGGAAGTGCTCGACGATGATGCCGCCGATGGTGGGGCCGAGCGCGGTGGCGCTGGACGCGGCGCCGATGAAGACGATGTTCCCGATGGAGCGCTGCTTGTCGTTGCGCCCGACGGTGACCATGACCTGCGTGGCGGGAAGGACGAGCGCGGCGCCGCCGCCCTGGACGATGCGGGCGAGGATGAGCACCTCGGAGGTGTGGGCGAGGCCGCAGACCGCCGAGGCGGAGGTGAAGACGATCATTCCGGTGGTGAAGGTGACGCGGCAGCCGTAGAGGTCGGTGAGCCGCCCGCCGGTGATCATCAGGCAGGAGAACATGAGGATGTAGCCGGTGGCGACCCAGTCCTTGGCGGAGGACGACATGCCGAGGTCGGCCATGATCCTGGGCAGCGCGGTGAAGACCACCGTGTTGTCCATGGTGGTCATGAACGCGCTGACGGCCACCACCGCCAGCGCCCATCGGTATCGGCCCCGGGTCACCTGATCCTGCGGCGGGGGTCCCGTGCCGCCGGGAAATCCGCCGCTTCCCCCTAAAAGCGTTCGTGGCTATTGTTACTATTGGTTGGCATCCGGTCACTCGGCCCACGGTTAGGGCAGAGTCCCTCAACTATCCCATCAGGCCACATTGGTTACTGCCGAGTCTTGTCATCACCGTGACAAGTGGCCGGGGAGAAAAGTGGTCTGGATGCGCATCGTGAGCCGGTCACCGTAGGACAAAGTGGTCCCTCCGCTTCGATGAACGATCCCGGTTTCATGGGGGGAACCCACCGCATGCAGAGCAACGATCGTTCCGGAGCCGCGCGGGACAACGCGGAGGGCGACCCACGGATCGGCGAGGACGCGATTCGCCGGCACCTCATCGAGCAGATCGCGCGGCGCTCCAGGATCGCCGAGGCCGAGGTCGACCCGGACCGTCCCCTGGAGGAGTTCGGGCTGGCATCGCGGGACGCGGTGGCGATCGCGGGCGACCTCGAGCAGATGCTGGGCCGGGCCCTTCCCGCGACGCTGGTGTGGGAGCACCCGACGATCAGCAAGCTCTCCCGCGCGCTGGCGGGCGGCGCCGACGCCGCCGAGGCGGAGCCGGCGGCGGTGCCGGCCCGGGCGCAGGCCCGGGACGACGAGCCGATCGCGGTGGTCGGGATCGGCTGCCGGTTCCCCGGCGGTGACCGCGACCTGACCGGGCCGGCGGAGTACTGGCGGTTCCTGACGGGCCGGGGCGACGCGATCCGGGAGGTGCCGGACGGCCGCTGGGACGCGTTCGACGACGGGTCCCCCGAGGTCGGCGACCTGCTGGCGAGGACGACGCGGCTCGGCGGGTTCCTGGACGACGTGGCGGAGTTCGACGCGCAGTTCTTCGGGATCACGCCGCGCGAGGCGGCGGTGATGGACCCGCAGCAGCGCCTCGTCCTCGAGGTGGCGTGGGAGGCGTTCGAGCACGCGGGGATCGGACCGGCGTCGCTGCGCGGCAGCCGCACCGGGGTGTTCGTGGGCGTCTCGGCGCCGGAGTACGCGGCGTTCACCGCGTCGGACCTGGCGTCGCTGGAGCCGTTCACGGCGACGGGCGCGGCGCTGAGCATCATCGCGAACCGGCTGTCGTACCTGCTGGACCTGCGCGGCCCGAGCATGATCGTCGACACGGCGTGCTCGTCGTCGCTGGTGTCGACGCACCTGGCGGTGCAGGCGCTGCGCAGCGGCGAGGCGGACGTGGCCCTCGCGGGCGGCGTGAACGTGCTGCTGTCGCCGACGGTGACGATGACGTTCGACCTGGCGGACGCGACGGCCAGGGACGGGCACTGCAAGGCGTTCGACGCGTCGGCGGACGGGATGGTCCGCGCGGAGGGCTGCGGCGCGGTGGTGCTGAAGCGGCTGTCGGACGCGGTCCGCGACGGCGACCGGGTCCTCGCGGTGATCAAGGGCTCGGGCGTCAACTCCGACGGGCGGTCCAACGGCCTGGTGGCGCCGAACTCGGACGCGCAGCGGGCGCTGCTGCGGGACGTGTACGCGGCGGTGGGAGTGGAGACCACCGAGGTCGACTACGTCGAGGCGCACGGGACGGGCACGTTCCTCGGCGACCCGATCGAGGCGAAGGCCGTCGGGGAGGTGCTGGGCGCGGGCCGGGCGGCGGACGAGCCGCTGCTGATCGGGTCCGCGAAGAGCAACCTCGGCCACATGGAGTCGGCGGCGGGCGTCGCGGGGCTGATCAAGACCGTCCTGGCGCTGCACCACAAGGTGATCCCGGCGAGCGCGCACTACAAGGAGCCGAACCCGCACATCCCGTTCGACGAGCTGCGGCTCCGGGTGGTCGCGGACGAGACGCCGTGGCCGGAGCGGAGCCACCCGGCGCGGGCGGGCGTGTCCGGTTTCGGGTTCGGCGGGACGAACGCGCACGTGCTGCTGGAGGAGGCTCCGGCGCAGGAGGTCGTGAGCCGGCCGGCGGTGGTGCGGACGTTCCCGCTGTCGGACACGAGCGACGACCGCGTCCGCGACCACGCCGCGCTCCTCGCGGAGTGGGTCGCGGACCGCGATGACGTGAAGCTCGCCGACGTGGCGCGGACGCTGCACCGGCGCGGCGGCCGGGGACGGTCCCGCGCGGCGGTGTCGGCCCGCGACCGCGCCGGCCTGGTCGAGGGCCTGAAGGCGCTCGCGGAGGGGCGCCCGCACCCCGGCGTGGTGACGGGGTCGGCGCTCGGCGTCCCGGGACGTCCGGTCTGGGTGTTCTCCGGGTACGGCGCGCAGCGCGCGGGCATGGCGCAGCGGCTGCTGGAGGAGGAGCCGGCGTTCGCCGAGGCGATCGACGACCTGGACGGCCTGTTCGCCGAGGAGGGCGGCCCGGACCTGTGGTCGCTGCTCGAGGAGGGCCGCAAGCCGGACGGGCCGGCCGACACGATGCCGGTGCTGTTCGCGATCCAGCTCGGCCTGGCGCGGATGTGGGCGTCGTACGGCGTCGTGCCGGGCGCGGTGATCGGGCATTCGATGGGCGAGGTCGCGGCGGCGGTCGTCGCGGGCGCGCTCACCCCGCAGGACGGCGTGCGGGTGATCGTGCGGCGGTCGAAGCTGCTGACGCGGCTGGTCGGCGGCGGCGCGATGGCGGTGCTCGGCGCGTCCGCGCAGGAGGTCGAGCGGCTGGCGGACGGGCTGCCCGAGGTGTACGCGGCGGTGCACTCGTCGCCGAAGCAGACGGTCGTGACGGGCGACGCCGACCAGGTCGCGGAGGTCGTGAAGCGCGCGGAGGCGGAGGGCCGCCTCGCCCGCATGGTGCAGGCGGAGGGCGCCGGGCACTCCCCGCAGGTCGACCCGCTGCTGCCCGACCTGCGCGAGCAGCTCGCCGAGGTCGGTCTCGAACCCGGCACGCCGCTCGCGGACGGCATCAGGCTCTACACGACGGCGCTGCCCGACCCGCGCGCGTTCGACGGCGCGGACGCCCGCCTGGACGTCGACTATTGGGCGGCGAACCTGCGCAACCCGGTCCGGCTGACGGACGCGGTGTCGGCGGCGGCCGAGGACGGGTTCCGGACGTTCGTCGAGGTCAACGCGCACCCGATCCTCGCGCACGCGGTCGGCGAGACGCTCGGCGGCAGCGGCGCCCTGGTCACGCACACGCTGAAGCGCGCGCCGAAGGGCCAGGAAACAGACGACACCCTGGCGTTCCACGCGCAGCTCGCGACGCTCGCCGCGCACGGCCTCGCCGTCGCGCCGCCCGCGGACGGCCGGATCGTGGACGTCCCGCAGTCGCCGTGGCGGCACAAGCGCCACTGGGTCGACCTGTCCACGCGCAACCGCGGCGGCCGCGACGAGCATCCGCTGCTCGGCGCGCACGTCGAGCTGCCCGGCGAGGACCGGCACGCCTGGCGCGCCGACGTCGGCCTGGACGCGCAGCCGTGGCTGTCCGGTCTCACCGTGCACGGCCTGCCCGCGCTGCCGGTCGCGGCGTTCGCGGAGATGGCGCTCGCGGCGGGCGCGACGGCGCTCGGCACCGACGCGGTCCGTGTCAACAGCCTGTGGATAGAGCGCCCGCTCGCGCTCGCCGAGCACACGACCGTCACGACGACGTTCGCCGAGGCCGAGCAGCGCGTCGAGGTGCACGCGCTGACGCCCGCGGGCACGTGGGCGCGGCTGGCCAGCGCGGACGTCGGCGAGGACGCCCGTCCCGCCCCCGCGCCGGAGCACGGCGCGGCGACCGAGGTCGCGGGCGCCGAGCGCGGGTCGCGGCACTACCGGCTGCACCCCGAGGTGTTCGACCGCTGCCTGGCCGCGCTGTCGGCGGAGGCGGCGGCGGTCGCGGGCGGCGGCGTCTGGCTCGCCGAGACGATCGGCAGCCTGCGCGTGCACGGGCCCGCGCATCGCGGCGGGCACGTCCGCGCGGCGGCGGCCGAGGACGACGGCGAGATGACCGGTTCCGTGCTGCTGCTCGGCGCGGACGGCGAGGTCCTCGTGGAGGCGACCGGCATCGTGCTGCGCCGCACCGAGCGCCACGACGTCCCCGTCCCCGTCGCGGACAAGCTGGTCGAGCTGGTGTGGGACGAGTCCGAGGCCCCTGAGCCCGGCGAGGGTGACGGCGCCTGGCTGATCCTCGCCGAGGACGGCGACGCGCTCGCCGCGGCGACCGCCGCCCGGCTGGAGGAGCGCGGCCGCCGCGCCGTCCGCCGCGACCTCGCCGACCTCGGCGACGCGTCCGGGGTGGAGGGCGTCGTCCTCGTCCCGTCCGCCGACCTCCTCGACGAGGACCTCGTGCTGGCCATCGCGGAGACGAGCCGCTCGCTGCCCGACGGCCCGCGCCTGTACGTCGCGACGCACCGCGCCGTCCCCGTCCTGGACGGCGAGGCCGGCGAGCCCGGGCACGGGTTCGCCGCCGCGCTGACCCGCGTCCTGGCGTTCGAGCGGACCGTCCAGCGGGCGACGCTCGTGGACGTCGACCGCCCCGCGGACCTCGTCGGCGAGCTGCTCGGCGGCGGCGACGCCCGCGAGGTCGCCTGGCGCGGCGGGAGGCGGTACGTCGCGCGCCTCGCGCAGGCCGCCCTCCCGGCCGGGGACGCGAAGCCCAAGAAGATCGTCCGGCGCGGCGGCGCCTACGTCATCACCGGCGGGTACGGCGGGATCGGCCTGGTCACCGCGCGGCTGCTGGCCGAGCGCGGCGCCGGGCGCATCGTGCTGTCCGGCCGGTCCGGTCCCGGCGCCGACGCCGAGAAGGTGATCGCGAAGCTGCGGGAGAGCGGCGTGGACGTCGGCGTCGTCCTCGGCGACATCGCCGCGCCCGGCACCGCCGAGCGCCTCGTCGAGGCCGCCCGGGAGGGCGGCCTGGCGCTGCGCGGCGTCGTGCACGGCGCCGGCGCGATCGACGACCGGCTGATCGCCGACCTCGGCGCCGAGGATCTCCACAGGGTGTGGACGGCGAAGGTCGAGGGCGCCAGGCGGCTGAGCGACGCCACCTGGGACGCGGACCTCGACTGGTTCGCCGTGCACTCGTCGGCGGCCGCGCTGCTCGGCTCGCCCGGCCAGGCCGCCTACGCGGCGGCGAACGCGGCGATCGACGCGCTCACCGCGTACCGGCGGGCGCACGGCCGCCCCGGCACCACGATCAACTGGGGCACGTGGTCGCGCGTCGGCGGCGCCGCCGAGACCGCGGTGACCGTCATCGACCCGATCAGCCCCGAGGAGGGCGCCGAGGCCCTCGAAGCGGTCCTCGCGCACGGCCTGGCCGCGACGGGCGTGCTGCGGTTCGACCCCGTCACGGCCGTCGAGCTGTTCCCCGAGATCCGCGCCATGCCGTACTTCGCGGCGCTGACCGAGGCCGCCGCCGAGCGCGGCGCCGACGACGCGGGCGACTGGCCCGGTGTCGACGCGCTCAAGGAGCTCGACCCCGCCGAGGCCCGCGCGCTGATCGCCGCGCGGATCCGGTACCGGATCGCGTCCGTCCTCGGGTTCGACCCCGAGCGCCTCGACCCGGCCGTCCCGCTCACCGACCTCGGCCTGGACTCGCTCGTCGCCGTCCGGATCAAGAGCGGCGTCGAGCACGACCTCGGGCTGACCGTCCCGCCGTCCGTGCTGCTGCAGGGCGCGAGCGTGCACGTGTTCGAGGAGTGGGCGTCCGGCGAG
Organism: Spirillospora sp. NPDC000708; assembly: GCF_040299565.1. Classification (NCBI taxonomy): domain Bacteria; kingdom Bacillati; phylum Actinomycetota; class Actinomycetes; order Streptosporangiales; family Thermomonosporaceae; genus Spirillospora; species Spirillospora sp. NPDC000708. The sequence continues at coordinate 87,687 of NZ_JBEPCJ010000013.1, read as the reverse complement.
CTGGGCCTCGCCGGCGCCGCCGCCCCGGCCGCGTCGAGCGCGGTGTCGAACGCCGAGTCCGGCTACGTGATGCCGCGCGACGCCGCCGAGCGCCTCGCCGTCCGGATCTTCGAGGACGTCCTCGGCCTCGACCGCGTCGGCGTCACCGCCGACTTCTTCGCCGACCTCGGCGGGCAGGAGCACCAGGCCGACCGGGTCGTCGCGATGGTCGCCGCCGAACTGGGCGGCGAGGTGACGCGCGGCGAGCTGTTCGAGGTGCCGACCGCGGAGAACGTCGCCGAGGTCATCCGGGCCGCCGACGAGGAGGCCGCCCGGCAGACCGTCCGGCCGCTCAAGCCGACCGGGGACCGCCGGCCGATCTTCATCGCGCACCCCGCCGGCGGCACCACCGCCTGCTACCGGCAGCTCATCGACCTGCTCGGCGACGACCAGCCCGTCTACGGCCTGGAGCGGTTCGAGGACGCGCCGTCCGTCGAGGAGCGCGCCGCCCGCTACGTCCAGCACCTGCTCGAAGCGCAGCCCGAGGGCGCGTTCCGGCTCGGCGGCTGGTCGTTCGGCGGCGTCCTCGCCTACGAGACCGCCCGGCAGCTCCGCGCGGCCGGACGCGAGGTCGAGTTCGTCGCGCTGTTCGACGCGGGCATCCCCCTCCCGGTGGACGACGAGTCCGACACCCTCGCCCGCCGGTTCTCCGCGTTCGCCGACTACATCAACGAGACGTACGGCCTGGACGTCACGCTCACCTACGACGAGCTGTCCGGGCTGGACGAGGAGGCGCAGTTCGCGCTGGTCATGGAGCGGGCGGCGCCGCTGGTGGACTACATCCCGCCCGCGGCCCTCACCCACCAGCTCACGTCTCACCAGGACACCCGATCCCTGGAGGCGTACCGGCCCGAGCCCTACGACGGCCGGGTCATCCTCTACTACGCGCCCGAAGAGACCCCCTGGGCGGTGCGCGACGCGCGTTACGTGCTCGACGGAACCAACGGTTTCGGCGGGCTCTGCTCCGACCTGGAGATCGTCACGATCCCCGGGGTGCACCACCTGAACCTGCTGGACCCGCCGGGCGTGGAGATCCTCGCCGCGCACCTGGAGGGCCGGCTCGCCGGACGCGCCGCGGGCGCGGACGGCGCCACCCGGCGGCCCGCGGACGGCCGGGACGCGGACGCGTCCGGCCGCGCCCGGACCGCGGCACGGTCAACTCTGGCCCGCTGAGGGCCGCGCCCCCCACCCGTCGTTCCACGGAGGACACCCATGGCCCACGACCTGCTCGACGCCGTCCGGTCCGGAGCGAGCGGACCCGAGCTGCAGGAGATCGACCTGCCGACCCGGTTCCGCGCCGCGTTCACCCGCAAGGACGAGGTCGGCATCTTCGACGGGCAGACCGACAAGGACGTGCGCAAGTCCCTGCACGTCGGCGAGGTCGACATGCCCGAGCTGGCGCCCGACGAGTGCGTGGTCGCGGTGATGGCGGCGGCGATCAACTTCAACACGGTCTGGTCGGCGATCTTCGAGCCGGTGCCGACGTTCGCGTTCCTGGAGAAGTTCGGCCGGCAGGGCTGGTACGGCGCCCGCCACGACCTGCCGTACCACATCCTCGGCTCCGACGGCTCCGGCGTCGTCGTCCGCACCGGCAGCGGCGTGAAGAGCTGGAAGGTCGGCGACAAGGTCGTCCTGTCCCCGTCCTACGTGGACGAGGAGGACCACGGCTCCTACGACGACGGCATGATGTCGGAGTCGCAGCTCGCCTGGGGCTTCGAGACCAACTTCGGGTCGCTCGGCGAGTACTGCATCGTCAAGGCGAACCAGCTCATCAAGAAGCCCGCGCACCTCACTTGGGAGGAGGCGGGCTCCAACACGCTGTGCGCCGCGACCGCGTACCGGATGCTCGTCGGCACCCACGGCGCCCGCATGAAGCAGGGCGACGTCGTGCTGATCTGGGGCGCGACCGGCGGGCTCGGCTCGTTCGCGACGCAGCTCGTCCGCAACGGCGGCGGCATCCCGGTCGGCGTCGTCTCCTCCGAGGAGAAGGCGGACATCGTCCGCGCGCAGGGCTGCGAGCACGTCATCAACCGCAACGACCTGAACCTCGGCGAGCAGGGCCTGCGCAACCCGAAGGCCGGCCGGATCCTCGGCGAGGCGATCCGCGGCCTCGTCGGCGAGGACCCCGGCATCGTGTTCGAGTACCTCGGCCGCGAGACGTTCGGCGCGTCCGTCTACGTCGCCAAGCGCGGCGGCAAGATCGTCACCTGCGGCTCGTCGACCGGCTACAAGCACGAGTACGACAACCGGTTCCTGTGGATGCGGCTGAAGAGCATCATCGGCTCGCACGGCTTCAACTACCACGAGGCCGTCGAGGTGAACCGGCTGTTCTCGCTCGGCATGATCCACCCGACGCTGTCGAAGTCGTTCCCGCTGGACGAGGCGGGCGAGGCGACCCGCGCCGTCCAGACGAACCAGCACATCGGCAAGGTCGCCGTCCTGTGCGGCGCCACCGGCGAGGGCCAGGGCGTCGACGACCCGGCGCTGCGCGAGCGCATCGGCGAGGACAAGTTCAACCTCTACCGCCGCTGACCGTCCCGCCGACGCGCGGCGGGGCGCGCCCGTGACGGCGCCCCGCCGCGCCTCGACGATCAGGAGGCGTCATCGTCGCCTGGACGAAGAGGTGCTGCGGGAAGGCGTCCTTGCCGGCGCTCCGCGTCCGGTCCGCGGCACCCGGCGCCCCGGCTAGCCCCCCATGGTGACGCCGAGCACGACGACGATCGTGATGAGCACGCCCAGGACGAGCCCGACGGCTTCGGGCGTCACCCGGTTCCGCAACCGTTCCGGCGGCCGGACTCGCGCGGCCGGGTCCGTGCTCGCCTCCCACCGGTCGATCACTCGCTGGACGTCCGCGCGGAAATCGGGATCGGGGTAGCGGGGGCTGTGCTGGAGCGCGGGCAGCGTGCGGCGCCGCCCGTCCGCGAGGGTGATCCGGGCCGCGAGCACCCGCCCGTACCGGCTCTCGGTCTCGCGGACGTCGATCCACCGGATCTCCTGCCAGGGGTAGGAACGGCTCCGCCCGATACCCGAGGAGATGGTGATTCCGGCGGCCCCGACCGTGGTCTCGCTCCGGAGCGACAGGGAGATGCCGAGCGCGACGAGCGCGACCGTCCCGCCCAGCAGCCAGCAGGAGCCGGCGAGGCCGAGCCGGGTGAAGGTCAGAGCGCCCTCGACGACGAGTCCGAGGCCCAGCGCCGCGAAGTGCGGCCATGACGGGCGGTACCGATCTTTGCCTCGGAAGCGCAGTTCGTTCACGGAGCGCACGCTACATCTCCGGCTCTCGACCGGACGTGGCGCCCCTGCCGGGCGTACGCCGTGGAGATGATCACGCGTCGGGCGGGGCGGCTTCGGTGATGACGGTGCGGAGGTCCGCCGCGCCGGCCCGCAGGGCCTCGGCGAAGTCGGTCTCCTCGTCGGTCGTCCACCGTTCGGTCGCCAGGCGGAGGACGGCGAGGCCGGCGTCGGTGGCGAGGCGCGCCGTCCGCCGCTCGCAGCCGCGGCGGACCAGGGCCGCGGTGAGGGCCTCGGACAGCGAGACCAGCTTGATCAGCTCGCGCTCGCGCAGCGGCGGGTTGGCCGCGATGACCCCCGCCCGCCTCGCCAGGAAGTCGCGGGGGCGGAGCACCTCCGGCGCGGCGGCGAACGCGGCCAGCAGCGTCGGCAGCGCGCCGGTGCCCGCCGGAACGGCGTCCATCGCGGCGAGGAACCGCTCCTCGAGCTCATCGCCGCCGAACAGCACCTCGCGCTTGTCGCTGAACCAGCGGTAGAACGACCGCTCGGTGAGGTTCGCGCGCCGCGCGATCTGCGCGACCGTCGTCCGGTCGTAGCCCTGCTCGTCGAACAGCTCCAGGGCCGCCCGTTCGAGGCGGCCCCGGGTGTCGCCCTCCCAGCGTGCCATGCCCGCGAGTATAGCGACAGCAGATGCTGTCATCACTCTGCTAGCGTGGAAAGTGACGACAGCATCTGCTGTCACTACTTCCGAGGAGGTTCCATGCGCACCCTTCGCTTCCACGAGCACGGCCCGGCGCTCGACGTCCTGAGGCTCGACGACGCCGAACCGCCCGTGCCCGGCCCCGGCCAGGTCCGCGTCACCGTCGAGGCGTGCGGGCTGACCCCGGCCGACTGGGCGCTGTGCGGCGGGCTCTTCCCCGGCGCCCTGCCGCGCGGTGTCGGGCTCGAGGTCTCCGGCACGGTCGACGCGGTCGGCGACGGCGTGGCCGGCACCGGGATCGGCGACCCGGTGTTCGGCCCGGCGCCCTTCACCGGACCGACCGCCGGCGCGTCCGAGCAGGCGCTCCTCGACACATGGTTCCCGCGGCCAGCGGGGCTCGACCCGGCCGGCGCCGCCGCACTGCCGATGGCGGTCGAGACGGCCTACCGGGGCCTGGACGCCCTGGGCGTCCGCGACGGCATGACCGTCCTCGTGCACGGCGCCGGATCCACCGTCGGGTACGCGGCGGTGCAGATGGCGCTCCAGCGCGGGGCCCGGGTCGTCGCCACCGCCGGTGAGACCTATGCCGCCGCGCTGCGGTCCGCGGGCGCCGAGGTCACCGGGTACGGCGACGGCATGGCCGAGCGCGTGGCGGCGCTCGCGGGCGGGCCGGTCGACCTCGCCTTCGACGCGGCGCCGGTCGGCGGCGCGCTGCCCGCGCTCGTGCGCACCGTCCGGGCGCCGGAGCAGGTGCTGACGGTCAGCGACTTCGACGCGGCCAAGGAACTCGGCGTGCGGTTCAGCGGACCCGGCGGCGAGGGCGTCGTGAGCAACCATGTGCTCGGCGAGTACGCGGCGCTCGCGGCCGAAGGCCGCTTCTCGGTTCCGGTGGCCGGCGCGTTCCCGCTGGAGGACTGGCGGACGGCCGCCGAGCTGAGCCTGTCGGGGCGGGCGCGCGGCAAGCTCGTCTTGGAGATCGGCTAGCCCGGGCAGGCGTCGGGTAGGTGTGGATGGGCGGTCGTGTCACATGCGGGGGGCGCCGATCGTCTATGAGGTGTAGGCAGATGGCCCGAGCCGCACAGGGGGGCGCCATGCCGGCCGAGGACAGGAAGCGAGCGGTGCACGACGCGCTGGTCGACCGCGTGCTGCACGGGGACGGCAGGGCGTCCGCGGAGCTGCGGGCGCGCGCGTTCCGCAACGAGGGGCTCGCGCCGCCGCTGGACGCGCTGATCGGCAAGGTCGCCGACAGCCCGGCGCAGGTCACCGAGGCGGACCTGGCCGCGGCGAAGGCGTCCGGCTGCACCGAGGACGAGCTGTTCGAGCTGGTGGTGTGCGCCGCCGTCGGCCGGTCCTCCCGGATGTACGAGGCCGGGCTCGCGGCCCTGGCCGAAGCGACCGCCGACGAAAGGCCGGATCATGCGCCTTGACGCCCTGAACCGCGGCTACCGCCCCGGCGCCAAGCTGCTGTTCGCCGCCGTCCGGCTATTCTCCGGCCGTCCGCTGCCGGACGCCGCGAAGGTGACGTTCTACCGGCCCGACTTCTACGGCGCGCTCGCCAAGGAGTTCACCCACGAGGCGATGCGCGGGCCGTCCGCCTGGTCGGTCGGCGACCGGGAGCTGATGGCGGCGTACGTGTCGAAGGTCAACGGGTCCGCGTTCTGCGTCGGCGCGCACACCGCGACCGCGGCGCAGGCGTACGGGGACGGGGCGCGGGTCGCTGCGGTGCTGGCCGACCTGGAGGCGCCGCCGGTCGAGGAGCCGCTGCGGGCGACGCTGCGGATGCTCGGCACGCTGACGCGGGACGGCGAGGTCGGGGCCGGTGACGTGCGGGAGGTGCTGGACGCCGGGGCGTCGCCCGAGCAGGTCCGGGACGCCCTGGCGGTCTGCGCCGCCTTCAACACCACCGACCGGCTCGCCGACGCGTTCGGGTTCGGGCTGCTCAGCCCCGAGGGCTACGCGGCGGGCGCGAAGTTCCTGCTCAAGCGCGGCTACCGATAGGGCGGCCGGCGCGTCAGGACTCGGCGGCCAGGCGGATGCCCAGGCCGAGGAGGACGAGCCCGGAGACCTGCTCCATCCGGCGGCGGATCGACGCGCGCTGCAGCAGCGCGCGGGCCCGTCCGGCCAGCCAGACCATCGGCAGGTACCAGATCATGTCGACGACGGCCCAGATCACCGAGAACAGGACGAGCGTCGCCAGGACGGGCGCGCCGTGCGGGACGAACTGCGGCAGGAACGACACCGCGAACACGCCCGCCTTCGGGTTCGCGAAGTTGGTGATCAGGCCCTGCCGGAACGCGCGCCCGTGCGAGACGGCCGCGGCCGGGGCCGGTTCCTCGTCCGCGTCGGCCTTGTGCCGTGCCTTCCACAGCGCGCGCGCCCCCATGTAGACGAGGACCACCGCGCCCGTGATGCGCATCGCGTCGTAGGCCAGGCGCGAGGCCAGCAGCAGGGCCGACAGGCCGAACGCGGCGGCGAGGCCCCAGAGCAACACCCCGCATTCGTTGCCCAGGACCGTCGCCATGCCGTTGACGCGGCCGTGCATCACCGAGCGCCGCAGGATCACGGCGGTGCTGGGGCCGGGGACCATCGCGATCAGGAACGCCGCGCCGACGAATGCCGCGATCGAGGACATCATTCGCCAAGTATCCAGAGTCGCCTGTATCCCGACAATGCCTTTCCTGGTGCCGCCGGCTCCGCCCGGTCCGATCAGGCCCCGGTGACGAGGACGAGGCGGTCGACGAGGGCGTCGGCGTACTCGGGGGTGAGCTGGCCCGCGCCGTGCCCCGGCCTAGCCGAACTGGCCGGGCTGGTAGTCGCCGGCGGGCTGCTGCGTGATGACGTTGAGCCGGTTGTAGGTGTTGATCACGGCGATGAGCCCCACCAGCGCGGCGAGCTGCTCCTCGTCGAAGTGCTCGGCGGCGTTCGCCCAGGTCTCGTCGCTGACCCCGGACCCGTCGGCGAGGCGCGTGCCCTCCTCGGTCAGCTCCAGCGCCGCGCGCTCGGCGTCGGTGTAGACCGTGGCCTCCCGCCACGCGCCCACCAGGTTGATCCGCTGCTGGGTCTCCCCGGCGGCCGCGGCGTCCTTGGTGTGCATGTCGAGGCAGAAGCCGCAGCCGTTGATCTGGCTCGCGCGGATCCTCACCAGCTCCTGCGTCGCGGCCGGGAGGCTCGTGTCGGCGAGGGCCCTGCCCGCGGAGTTCAGGTACTTCGCGACCTTCATGGCCACGTCGCTCCCGTAGAAGTCGATCCGGGCGCTCATGGTGATCTCCTCATGGCGGTGTCGATGCTGATACCTCCATGACGGGGCGGGCCCGCGTAATGTGACGCGGCGCCCCGCGCGACCCCCGGCGCCCGCTTCAGGGCAGCTGCGCGCCGAACGTCTGGAGCGCCTCGGTGACCGGCTGGAAGAACGTGACGCCGCCGGTCCGGCAGTCGCCCGACCCGCCCGACGTCAGCCCGAGCGCGGTGTTCCCGCTGAACAGCGGCCCGCCGCTGTCGCCCGGCTCCGCGCAGACGGTCGTCTGGATCATGCCGGTGACCGTCCCCTCGGGGAAGTTCACCGTCGCGCCGACCGCCGTGACCCGCCCGGTGTGGACGCCCGTCGTGCTCCCGCTGCGCGCGACCTGCTGGCCGACCACCGCGTCCGCGGCCTTCGCGATCGGCTGCGCGGTGCCGTCGTGCAGGTCGACCGCGCTCTGCCCGCCGTCCGTCGCCTGGACGAGCGCGAAGTCGTTGCCCGGGAAGTCGCTCTGCACCGTCGTGCCGAGGGCCTGCGCGCCTTCCTGGTCGGCGGTCCAGTCCTTCACGATGTTCCCGCAGTGCCCGGCGGTGAGGAAGAACGGCTGCCCGCCCCGCTGCACGTTGAAGCCCAGGGAGCAGCGCGCGCCGCCCCCGAAGATCGCGTCGCCGCCGAGCGCGAGGGTGCGCAGCCGCCCCGGGACCCGCACCATCCGCACCGCCGGTCCCATGCTCGCTGCCTCGCGGCGGACCCCGGCCATCCGCGCGCCCTTCACCGAGTCGTCGACCCACATCACGACCTGCGACGTCGCCGGATCGACGGCCCATCCGGTGCCGGGCGTCCCCGCCATCGACCGGCGGAGCGCGGCCGTCGTCCTGGCCAGGGTCCGGGGGCTCGTCCGCAGCATCTTCGGCACGGCGCCCGCCGACCGCACCATCGCCGCGTCCGCCGCGGTGGCGACCGTGACGACGGGCCGTCCCGCCGCGTCCAGGTACCCGCCGGCCGTGCGGCCGCCGAGCCGCCCGGCGACCCGCGCCGCGAGCGCCGCCGCCCGCGCCTGCGTTCCCGCGGCCCGCGCGCCCCCGGCCTGTGCGCCATTGGCCCGCGCGCCATTGGCCCGCGCGCCCCCGGCCTGTGCGTTCCGTGTCTGGGCGTCGCCGGCGAGTTTCGCCGCCTGCGGCCCATCTCCGGTGTGGACGGCGTACAGCGACCCGGCGACGAGCCCGGCCGCGCCGGCGACCGCCACGCTCGTTCCGACCACGGTACGCAGACGACGTTCCCTCGCGGCGTTCCGGCGCCTCATGAGCCCTCCAGCTCCCGAGATGACGATCTACGGGAGGTGTTACGGCGCCGCGTCCGGCGGCGTTCAACGCCCGTCCGCCGATCCCGCCGGAGCATCGAATGAGCTGGTCAGAGGCTTAAGGATCTACTTACGGCGAGTAGTCGCGCGGTTGCGCAGCGGGTAGAGGAGGTGAGGAAGCACGGGCCCCGGAAGGGCCCCGAACCCCTGGAGGAGAAATGAAGATCCCGAGTCCGCTGCGCTCGGCGGTGCTGACCGCCGCCGGCCTGACCATGGCGGCCGGCCTGGCCGCGTTCGCCCCCGCCTCCGCTTCGGCGAGCGCGGCGGAGACGGCCACGGCCGCCCGGGCGTATCCGCGTCACTGCCCGTGGGGCACCCACTGGGACCCCTACTGGCACAGATGCGTCCGGGACCGCGGCCACGGCGGCTGGGGCGACCACGACGACCACGGCCACCACGGCGGCTGGGGCGACCACGGCGACCACGGCCACCACGGCGGCTGGGGTGACCACGGCGACCACGGCGACCACGGGCACCACTGGTAGAGCGGGCTGAGGCGTCCGGCCGTCCCACCGAGGTTCGGGACGGCCGGACGTCTTCTCCGAGCGCATTCCGCCCCCGCATATGCGAGCCTCTCCTCTCGACCCCCGCGAGCGGCGGTACGTCTCCCGCATCGCCACGATCTGGACCGGTCCCGCCACTGCCGCCGGAACCGCCCAGCGTGCGCTGGCGCCGGCGGTCAGGACAGGTCGCGGACCAGGCGGGTCGCGCCGATCGCCATGTACGCGCCGGTCAGCGCCGTGTACCCCAGCGCGGTGGGGCGCGGGAGGCCGCCGCGGGCGAGCCGGGCGGCGCCGTGGGCGGTGTCGAGGGTGTCGACCAGCAGCGCCAGCCGCTGCCAGCGGGACCGCTCGGGTCCCGGCGCGGTCAGGTACCCGAGCCCCAGCGCGATCGCCCGCGCCCCGAAGACGCGGGTCATGTAGCCGAGCTCCGGTGACGGGCGCACCCCGGACGCCCTGGCCATCGCGTGCGGCGCGACGATGGCGGCGGCGCCGAGCACGATCCGGCCGGCGGCGAGGCCGCGCAGCGCGGACGCGAGCGCGCCGCGGTCCGGCTCGCCGGCGGGCGTGGCGGCGGGCGTGCCGGTGGACTGGTCGAAGGGCCTGGTGCCGGTGCTGTGTTCGCGAGTGTTCACGGCGCTTATGCTTCACCGCATGGCCGCACCGGCGCTTCCACGAACGTGCGCTCGCGTGCGGCTGTGGGTCCGGCTCGGGCACGTCGTCTACGTCGGGCCCTCGCTCGGGCTCGGCCCGCACTCCACGGCGGTGGCCTGCCTGGGCGTCGGCCTCGACGCGCCCTTCACCGTCCGCGCCGACGGCCTGCCCGTCCGCACCGTCCGCAGCTTCCTGTTCCGCGCCAGGGTCCGGCACGAGGTCGTCGGCGGGACGGGCCGGATGCTGTTCTGCTTCTTCGACCCGACGTCCGCGCGGATGGCCCGGTGCCTCGGCGGCATGCGGCGCACCGCCGGCGGGTTCGGCAGCGACCACCACCGCGATGCCGAGCTCATCGACCTCGCCACCCGCGACGAGGTGGACGTCGAGCGGCTGCTCGCGGCGGCCAGCATCCCCGTCGCGAAGCCCCGCGACCCGCGCATCGCCCGCGCCGCCGCGCGGATCCGCGACGATCCGGCGCGGCCGCAGCGCGCGGAGGACGCCGCGCGCGAGGCGGGGCTGTCCCGCTCCCATTTCCTGCGGACGTTCTCCGACCAGGCCGGCACCAGCTTCCGCCGCTACGTGCAGTGGGCGCGGATCCTGCGGGTCGCCGAGGCGTTCGCCGCCGGCCACGACTTCACCCGCGCCGCCGCCGACGCGGGGTTCGCGTCGCCGTCGCATCTCAGCGGGACGTTCCGCGGCATGTTCGGGCTCACCCCGACGGCCCTCGCGGCGCTCGGCCCCGACCTGGTCCTCGACGAGCCCGCCCGCCCGCGCTGACCTGGGGCGCGGCGGGGGATGATGGCCGGGACGGGAGGTGACCCCGGCGTCCGTTATCTGCGATGATGGCCGGTCTTGCCGGTTACCGTCCCGTGACCTGCCGCGGCGACGGGCCGGGCGGTGGCCGCCGGAGAGGGCCACCTGAAGGGGCCGCCAGAGAGGGAAGGACGCATCACCGTGGACGTCGAACGGACCGCCCTGCCGGGGATCGGCCTGCAACACGTCATGACGACCGAGCGGGGCCGGCAGCTCGGCATCATCTCGCACCGGTCGGGCCGCCGCGACCTCGTCGTCTACGACCGCGAGGACCCCGACAGCTGCGTCGCGACGGTCGCGCTGACCGCCGAGGAGGCCAACGCCATCGCCGAGCTGCTCGGCACCGGCCGGATCGTCGAGCACCTCGCCGAGCTGCACCGGCAGGTCGAGGGGCTGGTCACCGAGCAGCTGCCGATCGCGCCGGGCTCGCCCTACGTCGGCCGCCCGCTCGGCGACACCCAGGCCCGCACCCGGACCAGCGCGTCCATCGTCGCGGTGGTCCGCGAGGGGCAGGTGTTCGCCAGCCCCCGGCCCGACTTCGTGTTCGCCGCCGGCGACGTGGTGGTGGTCGTCGGGACGGGCGAGGGCACGGCGGCCGTCGCCGCGATCCTCGCCGACGGCTGACCCCGCATGGAGTCGGCCGTCCAGCTCATCGAACTCGGCGCGATCATCCTGGCCCTCGGCATGCTCGGCGCCGTGTCCGTCCGCTTCTCGATCTCCCCGATCCCGCTCTACCTCATCGCCGGCCTCGCGTTCGGGTCCGGCGGCGTCTACCCGCTCACGACCAGCGAGGACTTCGTGTCCATCGGCGCCGAGGTCGGCGTCATCCTGCTGCTGTTCACGCTCGGCCTGGAGTACACCGCCGACGAGCTGGTCGGCACCCTGCGCACGTCCGCGCCGGTCGGCCTCGCCGACATGGCGCTGAACGCGGCGCCCGGCGTCGCGGCGGCGCTGCTGCTCGGCTGGGGGCCGGTCGCGGCGGTCGCGATGGGCGGCATCACCTACGTCACCTCGTCCGGCATCACCGCGAAGGTGATCGGCGACCTCGGCTGGCTCGGCAACCGGGAGACGCCCGCGCTGCTGTCGGTGCTGGTGTTCGAGGACCTCGCGATGGCGGCGTACCTGCCGATCCTCACTGCGCTGCTCGCGGGGGCGGGGCTGGTCGGCGGCGCCGTGGCGCTGGCGGTCGCCGCCGCCACGATCGCGGTGATCCTGTTCGTCGCGCTGCGGCACGGCGCCTGGGTGGAGCGGTTCGTCTCCTCGCCGAGCGAGGAGGTGCTGCTGCTGAAGGTGCTGGGCCTGACCCTGCTGGTCGCCGGGATCGCGCAGCAGCTGCAGGTGTCGGCGGCCGTTGGAGCGTTCCTAGTCGGGATCGCGCTGTCGGGGTCGCTCGCGCACACCGCCCACAAGCTGCTGTCGCCGCTGCGCGACCTGTTCGCCGCCGTGTTCTTCGTCTTCTTCGGCCTGCACACCGACCCGCACGACCTGCCCCCGGTGCTCGGCATCGCCGCGCTGCTGGCGCTGGTGAGCATCGGCACGAAGCTCGCCACCGGCTGGTTCGCGGCGAGCCGCGCCGGCGTCGCGGTCACCGGGCGGCTGCGCGCCGGCGTCGCGCTGATCCCGCACGGCGAGTTCAACATCGTCATCGCGGGGCTCGCGGTCAGCGCCGGCACCAACGCCCGCCTCGGCCCGCTCGCCGCCGCGTACGTCCTCATCCTCGCGGTGGCCGGACCCGTGCTCGCGCGCGGCGTCGAACCGCTGACCAGGGCCGTCCGGGCGCGCCGCAACGCGCGCCGCGAGGAGACCCCGCAGACCGACGAGGACGTCCCCGTCGCCCCCGCCCCCCGCCACGACCGCCCGACCACCCGCGGCTGACCCGCCCCGCCCGTCACGACGGCGCGGGTCGCGGTGCACCGCGGAGGGGAGCCGCGCGGGCGGGCGGGGCCGGGGCACCGGCCGCCGCGCGCGGGCACACCCACCGCGGGGACTCAGGGGCCGATCGCGGGCCGCTCCTCCTCGGCGCGATCGGGGGCGGCGCGATCGGGGTCGGCGAGGTCGTGGACGAAGCGGCGGTTCAGCGCGATGCGGACGCGGCCGAGGCCGGAGCGCCGCTCCGGCGGCTCGACGCCCTTGGTGTCCGGACGGTCCAGCGACACGGCCGCGGGCGGGCGGTCGTCGGTGATCCGCGCGGTCTCCTCGGCCGGGAGGTGCCGTTCCACCTCGATGTACTCGCCGCCGGGCAGCCGCCGGATCACGCCGGTCTCCAGCCCGTGCCGGACGAGCCCGAGGTCGCGGCGCTGGAGGCCGAGGCAGATGCGGTACGCGACGGCGTAGGCGAGGACGGGGCCGAGGATGATCGCGCAGCGGAAGAACCAGGTCGTCCAGAACAGCGGGACGTCGAACCGGTCGGCGATGACGTCGTTGCCGCCCGCCGCCCACAGCACCCCGTAGAACACGACGCCGCCCATGCCGATGCCGGTGCGGGCCGGGACGTCGCGGGGCCGGTCGAGCAGGTGGTGGACGCGGCTGTCGCCGGTCACCCAGCGTTCGACGAACGGGTAGGCGGCGAGGCCGGTGAACAGCAGGCCGGGCACGCCGAGCGCCGGGACGAGCACGCTCATCGGGACCGTGTGGCCCCACGCGTCGATCTCCCAGGCGGGCATCATCCGCAGCGCCCCTTCGAGCCAGCCCATGTACCAGTCGGGCTGCGAGCCGGAGCTGATCGCGGCGGGGTCGTAGGGTCCGAACAGCCAGATCGGGTTGATCTGGAAGAACGCGGCGAGCAGCGCGGTGACGCCGAGCACCCACAGGAAGAACGCGGTGGTCTTGGCGATGAAGACGGGGAAGAACGGGTAGCCGCGGACGGTCGTGTTGGTGCTGCCCTTGCCGGGGAACTGCGTGTGCGTCTGCCGCCACGTCAGCACGACGGCGTGCAGCGGGATCAGCGCGAGGAGGATGCCCGGGATCAGCAGGATGTGGACGACGTACAGCCGCGGGATGATGTCGGTGCCGGGGAACTCGCCACCGAACACGAACATCACCAGGTAGGAGCCGGCGAGCGGGACGGACGCGAGCACGCCCTCCAGGATCCGGATGCCGGTGCCGGACAGCAGGTCGTCCGGCAGCGAGTAGCCGAACAGGCCGTTCACCATTACCAGCATGAACAGCACGATCCCGATCAGCCAGTTCAGCTCGCGGGGCTTGCGGAACGCGCCGGTGAAGAAGTTGCGCAGCAGGTGGACGGTGATGGCCGCCATGAAGACGTCGGTGGCCCAGTGGTGGATCTGCCGCATGAGCAGCCCGCCGCGCACGTCGAAGCTGATGTGCAGCGCGGAGGCGTACGCCTCGCTCATCCGGACGCCCTTCAGCGGCCCGTACGACCCGTCGTAGACCGTCTCGTTCATGCTCGGGACGAAGAACAGGGTGAGGAACACCCCGGTCAGCACGATGATGACGAACGAGTACATGGCGATCTCGCCGAGCAGGAAGCTCCAGTGGTCGGGGAACGCCTTGCGGAGCGCCTTGCGCGCGAAGGCGGCCCCGCCGAACCGGTCGTCGACGGCGCGGCCGCCGGCGGCGAGGGCCTTCGCGGGGACGCGGCCGGCCGGGTTCGCGGACACCGGGCACCACCTCACGCATGCTGGTCCGTGACGTGCGCATGCTCGCCTGTGCCCTTCACTGTCGCACCGGACGGGCGGTCAGGCCAGGGGCGGTCCCGACTGTGCACAACCATCGAACCGACCGGCCGAACCTGGTCGTATCTCGACCTAGACTTTGCGCCCGGGCACGGCACGGGTCATGATTTGCCCCACACGAGTCCCATAAGTAAGTAATTACCCCGTGTGTACGGCGCGCAACGCAGGGGGACGAGCGGCGGGGAGGTTCCGTGTCGGACGATGGTTCGACCACGTTCGGGCGCCCGTGGGCGGATCTGCCCAGGGAACTGGCGGATCACATGAGGCCGCACCTCGACGAGGTGGCCGACGACATGATCCAGGAGATCCAGACCAAGGTCCGCGAGTACGACCGTCCGGGCGACGGCTCCTACTCGGGGACGCTGCGCCAGGCCGTCGAGCGCGTGCTGCACTACTTCGTCGACCGGGTGGCCGATCCCGGCCACGAGCCCGCCTCGGTCACCGACTTCTTCCGCGCCATCGGCCGCGGCGAGGCGGGCGAGGGCCGCAGCCTCGACGCGATGCAGTCCGCGATGCGCGTCGGCGGCATGGTCGCCTGGCGGCGGATCACCGAGGGCGCCGAGGCGCAGCAGGTCTCGCCGCGCACCCTCGGCGCCGTCGGGGAGGCCCTGATGCAGTTCCAGGACGAGCTGGCGAAGGCCGCCGCCGAAGGGTTCTCGCAGGCCAAGGCCGCCGTCGCGGGCGAGATGCAGCGCCGCCGCAAGCGCCTGCTCGACCTGCTGTTCGCCGACCCGCCCGCCGCGCAGGAGGCCATCGCCGACCTCGCCGCCGCCGCGCACTGGCCGCTGCCGCGCACCGTCGCCGCCGTCGCGCTCGGCCGTCCCGGGCAGGACGCCCGGCAGCCCGCGTTCCCGCCGGACGTGCTCGCCGACCTGACCCGCCGCACCCCCGCGCTGATCATCCCCGACCCGGACGGCCCCGGCCGCGCCAAGCTCGTCGACCGCGCCCTGTCCGGCACCCTCGCCGTCGTCGGCCCGACCGTCCCGCTGATGGAGGCGGCCCGCTCGATCCAGTGGGCGCGCAAGACGCTGTGCCTCGTCCAGCGCGGCGTCATCGAGGCCCACGACGGCGTCATCCGCAGCGTCGAGCACATGTCCACGCTGATCCTGTTCCAGGACGAGGGCCTCATCACCTCCCTCGCCGACCTGCGCCTCGCGCCGCTGTCGCACCTGCGCGCCAGCCAGCAGGACCGGCTCGCCGAGACGCTGCTCGCGTGGCTGCAGTCGGGCCGCAACGCCAACGAGGTCGCGATGCGCCTGCACGTCCACCCGCAGACCGTCCGGTACCGGCTGCGGCAGCTGGAGGAGCTGTTCGGCGACCAGCTGCTGGACCCGGACCTGCGCTTCGACCTGGAGATCGTGCTGCGCGCCCGCGCGCTGCTCGCCGACAACGCGGGCGAGCGCATCATCCCGCAGGCGCGGGAGGCGGTCGGCGACAGCGCCGAGGTCGTCACCTTCCGCCGGAGCTGACGCGGGCCGCGTCCGGCGCGCCGCGTCCGGGGCCGCCGCGGCCGGCCGGGCCGCGGCGGTCAGCCGGGGACCGCTCCGCCGCGGAGGCGCTCGGCGGTGGCGACCCGCTCGGCGAGGCGGGTCTGGGCGTCGCACAGCAGCCACAGCTCGCCCTCGTCGAGCGCGGAGATCTCCTCCAGGCAGCCGTTGAGCAGCTGGTAGTCCGACAATGGGGTGACCCGGGTGGCCCTCAGCCCCCGCTCCGAACGTTCGCCGTGCCAGCCGGGCATGCACGTGATCAGCGACATCGACGCGGACTCCTTGGTCGGCCTATGGTAGGTCTACCCTAGGCCGACCGCACCGGCCCCGCGCCGAGTTCGGCAGAATGCCACGGGAGGCTCCCCGGCAGGCAGCAGAGAAGGATCCGGTATGCCGCGTCCCCCCACCAAGGCCCAGGCGATCACCAGCGCGCTGGCCGCCCGCATCGTCGAGGGCGAGCTGGAACCCGGCGCCTGGCTGCCCTCCGAGCGCGACCTCGCCCGCGCGTTCGGCGCCGACCGCTCCACCGTCCGGCGCGCCCTGCGGATGCTCGCCGAGCAGGGCCTGGTCGAGGCCCGGCAGGGCGCCGGCGTGCAGGTCCGGACGGCCCGCCCGGTGCGGCGCGCCGCGTCCGACATCACCCGGCAGGTCGGCACGTGGCGCGGCTTCCACGTGTCCGCGCAGCGGGACGGCCACCGCCCGTTCACCCGCACCACCGTCGCGGAGGTCGAGGCGGACGAGCGGCTCGCGCGGCACCTGGACGTCCCGCCGGGCACCCGGGTGCTGGAACGCGCGCGCGTCCAGGGCGTCGAGGGCGAACCGCCCGTGCAGACCGCCACCACCTGGGTGATCCTCGACATCGTCGACGAGATCCCGAGGCTGCGCGAGGTCGACACCGGGCCGGGCGGGATCTACTCGCGGCTCGAGGAGGCCGGGCACCGCATCGCCTTCGAGGAGACCGTCACGTGCCGGCTGCCCCGCGCGGAGGAGCAGGAGACGCTGCGGATCGGCCCCGAGCAGCCGGTCCTCACCCTGTGGCGGCGCGGCATCGACGAGGACGGCCGCGTCGTCGAGGTCACCCACCGCGTCGTGGTGGGCGACCGCCATGAACTCGTGTACCGCTACGGCCCGGGAGCATGACGTGACAGAGACCGAGCAGCCCGCCGTCCGCCGTGTCGGCTCGCGGATCGTCTACGAGAACCCGTGGATGCTCGTCCGTGAGGACGAGGTCGAGCGCCTCGACGGCTCGCGCGGCATCTACGGCATCATCGAGAAACCGGACTTCGCGCTGGTCATCCCCGCCGAGGGCGACGCGTTCCACATGGTGGAGGAGTTCCGGTATCCGGTCGGGAGGCGCACCTGGAGCTTCCCGCAGGGCTCGCTGCCCGACCGGCGGCGCGCCGAACCCGAGGAGCTGGCCCGCCTCGAACTCGCCCAGGAGACCGGCCTGCGCGCCGGCACCCTCACCCACCTCGGCCACCTGAACTGCTCGCACGGGATGAGCGGCCAGGGCTTCGACGTCTTCCTCGCCACCGACCTGACGGCGGGCGAGGCCGACCGCGAACCCGAGGAGCAGGACATGCGGCAGCGCCTCGTCCCGCGCGCCGAGTTCGCCGAGATGATCCGCGACGGCCGCGTCACCGACGACTCCACGGTGGCCGCCTACACCCTCCTCACCCTCCACGAACAGCGCTGAGCCGCGGCGCGGGTCAGCGCGGCGGGCCGCCGGGGAGGGCGACGCGGATCCGGCAGCCCTCGTCGGTGTCGAGGACCGTGATGTCGCCGCCGTGCAGCTCCGTCGCCCAGTTCGCGATGGCGAGGCCGAGACCCGTCCCGCCGCCCGGCGTCCCCGCGCGCGGGCCGTTCGCCGCGCCGCGCGAGAACCGCTCGAACACCCGCGCGCGCTCCTCCGGCGGGATGCCCGGCCCCTCGTCGGCGACCTCGATGACCAGCGCGCCGGGCACCGGCCCCGGACGCGCCGTCACCGTCACCGGACGGCCCGCCGGGCCGTGCTTCGCCGCGTTGTCCAGCA
This sequence comes from Spirillospora sp. NPDC000708, assembly GCF_040299565.1. Taxonomy (NCBI): domain Bacteria; kingdom Bacillati; phylum Actinomycetota; class Actinomycetes; order Streptosporangiales; family Thermomonosporaceae; genus Spirillospora; species Spirillospora sp. NPDC000708. Next base: position 69,938 of record NZ_JBEPCJ010000013.1, on the reverse strand, counting down.
GGTTCGCGACGACCTGGTGCAGCCGGTCCCGGTCCGCCGTCGCCCGCAGGCCCGGCGGCACGTCCGCCTCGAACCGCGCGCCCGGATGGCCCGCCGCGGCCTCCGCCGTCACGTCGCCGATGAACGCCGCCACGTCCAGCTCGTCCAGGTCGAGCGGCGCCGCGCCCGCCTCCACCCGCGACAGGTCCAGCAGCTGCGTGACGAGCCGGCCGAGCCGCTCGGTCTGGTCGAGCGCCGACTCCAGGACGTCCGGCGTCGCGGGCGTGACGCCGTCCGCGACGTTCTCCAGCACCGCCCGCAGCGCGCTGATCGGCGTCCGCAGCTCGTGCGAGACGTTCGCGACGAACTCGCGGCGCTGCCGGTCCACCTCGGCGAGGTCGGCGGCCATCCGGTTGAACGCCTGCGCCAGCTCCCCGACCTCGTCCCGGGACGTGGCCCGCACTCGGCGGCTGTAGTCGCCGCGCGCCATCGCGCGCGCCGCCGCCGTCATCTCCCGCAGCGGCGCCGTCATCCCGTGCGCGAGGAGCTGGATCACCACCAGCGAGATCAGCACCCCGACCGGCATCGTCTGCCGCGCCCGGAACCCCAGCGGGTACCCCCACAGCACGATGAGGACCGCGACGCACGCCGTCACCACCACGACGACGCCGAACTTCATCTTGATGGACCGCAGCGGGTCCAGCGGCCGCGGCCACCTCGTCCACAGCCTGTGGAAAACCCTCGCCTCCATCACTGCGCGGCCTCCAGGCTGTAGCCGACGCCGTGCACCGTGCGGATGAGGCCCTGCCCGAGCTTGCGGCGCAGCGCCTTCACATGGCTGTCGACGACCCGCGTGCCGGACGCGTCCGCCCAGTCCCACACCTGCTCCAGCAGGACCGCGCGGGTCAGCACCGCGCCCCGGTTCCGGACCAGGCACGCGAGCAGGTCGAACTCCGTCGGCGTCAGGTGCACCTCGCGGCCGTCCCGCCGCACCCGCCGCGTCCGCGGGTCCACCTCCACCGGCCCGGCCCGCATCGGCCCGTGCCCCGCCGCGTCCACCCCGGGCCGCTCGACGCGCCGCAGCACCGCCCGGATCCGCGCCACCAACTCCCGCATGCTGAACGGCTTCGTCACGTAGTCGTCGGCGCCGACGCCGAGCCCGACCAGCAGGTCCGTCTCGTCGTCGCGGGCCGTCAGCATCAGCACCGGCACCGCGCGCTCCGCCTGCACGCGCCGGCACACCTCCAGGCCGTCGAACCCGGGGAGCATCACGTCCAGCACGACGAGGTGCGGGCCGAACGCGCGGGCCCGCTCCACGGCGGACGGCCCGTCCGCCGCCGTGTCCACCGCGAACCCCTCGGCGACGAGGCGGTCCGCCACCGCCCGCGCGATCGTCGGCTCGTCCTCCACCACCAGAATCCGCGTCTCGCTCACACGCGCACTCTAAGCACACCGAACGCCCACCCCGTGCCCGACATGTGCAGATTCTGTGTTGACCGAACCCCGGCCCCCGGGCTTGAACCTCGACCATAGGTTCACGGGACAGCCCGTGGAGCGAGCGCCAGCGAGCGCAACGGGATGCCCGGCGCGCCGCGCCCCCGCAGCGGAGCGCCAGCGGAGCGAGGAGGCGGCGAGCCGCGCAGCCGGGGGTTCCAGGGGGTCGCCCCCTGGGGGACAGGAGTCACCATTCGTGGACGGGGGCGTTGGTGCGCATGTTCTCCACGTAGCGGCGGGTCATGAGGCGGAGGGCTTCGTGGCGGGGGGCGGCGGTGGACTCCTCGATGGCGTCGACGGTGGCGATCTGCCAGGCGGCGCCGGTCTGGCCGGTGACGCAGCGGCGCTCGATGATGCCGAGGAGCCGGTCGCGGCGGGACGGGTCGACGCCCCAGCGGTCGAGGCCCTCGTGGGCGAGGGGGAGCAGCTTGCGGAGGATGAGCTCGGCGGCGGGGACCTCGCCGACGCCGGGCCAGTAGAGGGTGGCGTCGATGCCGTCGCGGGCGGCGCGGTGCAGGTTCTCCTCGGCGGTGTTGAACGACATCCGCGACCAGACGGGGCGGTCCTGCTCGGCGAGCATGCGGACGACGCCGTAGTAGAACGCGCCGTTGGCGACGACGTCGGCGACGGACGGGCCGGCGGGCAGGACGCGGTTCTCGATGCGCAGGTGGGGGCGGCCCTTGACGACGGCGTAGATGGGGCGGTTCCAGCGGTAGATGGTGCCGTTGTGCAGGGTCAGCTCGCCGAGTTCGGGGATGCCGCCCTCTTCGAGGACGGTGAGCGGGTCCTCGTCGTCGCAGAGCGGGAGCAGCGACGGGAAGTAGCGGGTGTTCTCCTCGAACAGGTCGAAGACGGAGGTGATCCAGCGTTCGCCGAACCAGACGCGGGGCCGGACGCCCTGCGACTTCAGCTCGTCGGGGCGGGTGTCGGTGGCCTGCTCGAACAGGGTGATGCGGGTCTCGTGCCAGAGGCGGTGCCCGAACAGGAAGGGGGAGTTGGCGGCCATCGCGACCTGCGCGCCGGCGATGGCCTGGGCGGCGTTCCAGTAGGCGCCGAACTGGTCGGGGCTGACCTGGAGGTGGAACTGGACGCTGGTGCAGGCGGCTTCGGGGAGGATCGTGTCGGTGTGCATGCGCAGCGGTTCGGGGCCGTCGATGGCGATGTGCATCTCCTCGCCGCGCGCGCGGAAGATCTGGTCGTTGAGCATCTTGTAGCGGGCGTTGGAGGAGAGGGTCTCCTCGCCGATGTCGCTGCGCCGCAGGGTCGGCAGGACGCCGATCATGACGAGTTCGCCGCCGACCTCGCCGGCGCGGTCCTCGGCGTGCTCCAGGTGGTCGCGGACCTCGGTCTCCAGCGCGCCGGTCCCTTCTCCGCCGAGTTCCCGCGGCGGGATGTTGATCTCCAGGTTGAACTGGCCCAGCTCGGTGGCCCAGGCCGGGTCGGCGATGGCCTTGAGCACGTCGGCGTTGCGCATCAGGGGGTCGCCGAGCTCGTCGATCAGGTTGAGCTCGATCTCCAGGCCGATGTGCGGGCGTTCGAAGTCGAACTGGGATTCGCCGAGCATGCGGGCCAGTACGTCCAGGCATCTGCGGACCTTGTCGCGGTAGCGCCGGCGGTCTTCGCCGCTGATGGTGACCGAAGCCACGTCCCTGCCCATGTGTCCGTCCCTGTGCTTCGGAGGAACCGTCATAAAACGGGATGTCCCGGCTAGGGGGGTGGAAAACCCGGCCAGTGATTTCGGGCCACGTTTAGTGACTGGCCGGTAACCTGTTCCGGCGACCCGGTAACCCGTGACACTCTGTGATGCATGCGGATGCGCCCCCGGTCGATCAGGGCCAGGGACACCGTCGTCGCGGCCGTCATCGCGGCGCTCGTGTGGGGCGTCAGCGCCGTCGGCGTCGATCTCGCGATCCGCACGATCGTCCGGGACGACCTGCTGCAGCGCACGCAGGTGGACGCGCGGCGGGTCAGCGGCGGCGTCCGGGACGGCACGCTGCGCGGCCCGATCCCCGACTCCAGCGACGGCCGCGTGCTGGTGCAGGTCGTCGCGCCGGGCGGCCGCGTCCGGGAGGCCACGCCGGCCGCCGCGGGACGCCCGCCGGTCAGCCGGCTCTGGCCGTCCCCGGGCCTGCGGGTGCGGGACTTCACCGAGTGCCACGGGAGCTGGCCGCACCGGCGGTGCCTCGTCGCGGAGGCGATCCGCGCCACCACCGCGCCCGACTCGGTCGTGGTGTACGCGGCCGAGCCGATGCCGTCCTACCTCGTCAACGGGCTGCTGGAGGGCCTCCTCGCGGCCGGGGTGGCGGTCCTCGCCGGGATCGCGGCCTGGGTCACCTGGCGGGTCGTCGGCCGGACGCTCGGCCCCGTCGAGGCGATCCGCGCCCAGCTCGCCGAGATCAGCGCGACGGATCTGAGCCGGCGGGTGCCCGAGCCGCCCGGCGAGGACGAGATCGCGCAGCTCGCCCGCACCGCGAACGCGACCCTCGACCGGCTGGAGGCGGCGGTCGGGCGGCAGCGGCAGTTCGCCTCGGACGCCTCGCACGAGCTGCGCACCCCGATCGCGGGGCTGCGCGCCAACCTCGAGGACGCCTCGATGCACCCCGAGGACAACGACCTGCCCGCCGTCGTCGAGCAGGCGCTGCACGACACCGACCGGCTGGAGTCGATCGTCACCGACCTGCTGCTGCTCGCCCGCATCGGGACGGGCGGGACCGTCGCGCAGGAGCCGATCGACCTGTCGGCGCTGGCGGGCGCGGAGATCGGCCGCCGCACGTTCCAGGTGAAGATCGAGAAGGAGCTCGCGCACGGCGTGACGGTGCGGGGCGTGCGGATGCAGCTCGTGCGGCTGCTGGGGAACCTGCTGGACAACGCCGAGCGGTACGCCGACCAGGTCATCGCCGTGGAGGCGGTGCGCGACGGCGGCCACGCGCTGCTCACCGTGACCGACGACGGCGTCGGCATCGCGGCCGCGGACCGCGAGCGGGTCTTCGAGCGGTTCACACGGCTGGACACCGCGCGCAGCCGCGGCGCTGGCGGCACTGGGCTGGGGCTGGCCATCGCCCGCGAGATCGCGGAGGCGCACGGCGGCACGCTGCGCGTCGAGGAGGACCCGCGCGGCGCCCGCTTCGCCCTCCGCCTCCCCCTGGCCCCGGCCGGTGAATGACCGGGCACCGGGCGGACCGTGGAAAGGGGAAAGGGCCGTCCACGGGGTGTGGGACGGCCCTTTCCGGTGGGCGCCCGTGCGGGGCGGGCGCCCGGGAGGATGGTTTCGTCAGGCGCGGACGGCCTGGATCTCCAGCTGGAGGTTGACCTTGTCGCCCAGGAGGGCGCCCTCGCCCTTCAGCGGGACGTTGAACTCGATGCCCCAGTCCTTGCGGTTGATCGTGGTCTCGGCGGAGAACCCGGCGCGCGTGCCGCCCCACGGGTCCTCGGCGACGCCGTTGAACTCGACCTTCAGGCTGACCGGACGGGTGACGCCCTTGATCGTGAGGTCGCCGTCCAGGTAGTACTCGCCGCCCTCGGCGCGCACGCCCTTGGTGTTGAAGGTCATGGTCGGGTGGTTCTCGACGTCCAGCACGTCCGCGGTGCGCACGTGGGCGTCGCGGTCGGCGTTGCGGGTGTCGAGGGAGGCCACCTTGATCTCGGCGTGCGCGGTGGAGCCGGCGAGGTCGTCGGCGATCTGCACGGAGCCGGAGAACTCGGTGAACGACCCGCGCACCTTGGTCATCAGGTGGCGGATGGTGAAGGTGACCTCGGAGTGGGTCGGGTCGATGTTCCAGGTGCCGGCGGTCAGGCCCGGGGCGATGGTGTCGATGCTCATCGGTGACTCCAATGCGACGTAGGTGCTTGAAACTTCAACGACTATCCCGGAGGTTAGTTGAAGGCTCAAACACATGTCAACCGCCCCTTGTTCCCCGGCGCGCCAACCGGCGGGACGCAGGGCCGGGGTGGCCGTGCGTCCCGCCGGGCGCCGAAGGGCGTTAGGACGCGGCGCTCTCCGGGCGGGCGCCGAGGAGCGGGTGGGCGCTGCCGTCCAGCAGGACGCGGGCGACCTGCGGCGGGTCGTCGGACATGGGGACGTGCCCGCAGCCCTCCAGCCAGACGAACCGGGCGTGCGGGAGGCGGCGCTGCGCCCGGACGGCCTGGCTGCGCAGCAGCAGGCGGTCCTTGGTGCCCCAGGCGATCGTGACGGGGACGTCCGCGCAGGCGCCGGCGAAGCGGGTGGCGCGGCCGGCGCGGAGCGTCGGCTCGAAACCGGCGGCGTCGCGCATGGCGCGGGCGTCGCCGGTGAGGGCCTCCAGGTCCATCAGGTCCGGACGGCCGTAGATCATGCCGAACATGGCGGCGCGGCGGCGCGGGGAGCGCGCCAGCCGGGCCAGGACGGCGTCGGGGACGCGGGCGCCGAGCCGGGACGCGCGCAGCACCGAGGACGCGTAGCGCAGTTCCGCGGCGTTGAAGAACCCGGCGGGCGACAGCACCGTGGCGGAGCTGACGAGGCCGCGGTCGGCGGCCTCCAGGGCGAACAGGCCGCCGAGCGAGTTGCCGGCGATGTGCGGGCGGTCCAGGCCGAGGTCGGCGAACGCCTCGGCGAGGACGGAGACGGCGGAGTCGAGCGTGTAGGGAACGCCGTCGGGCAGGGGCGGGGACTCGCCGAAGCCGGGCAGGTCGACGGCGATGACGTCGCGTTCCGCGGCGAGCAGGTCCAGGACGGGGGACCAGCCCTGCCGGCGGTGGCCGATGCCGTGCAGGAGGACCAGCGGCGGGCCTTCGCCGCGGCGGTCGAAGACGATGTCCACGGGCCGAGGGTAGGCCCGAAGTTACTCGTCGGTCACTAGTGACGCTCGTCACCCCCGCCGGCGGGCAAGGGGGCACGGCGGGCGGTCAGCCCGGCGCGACCTCGGCGGGGCGGCGGTGCTCCAGCGCGTTGCGCAGCTGGGCACGGCCCCGGTGGATGCGGGAGCGGACGGTGCCGAGCTTCACCCCTAGGGACGCGGCGATCTCCTCGTAGGTGAGGCCCTCGATGTCGCACAGCACGACGGCGGCGCGGTACTCGGGGGCGAGGCCGTCCAGGGCCTTCTGGATGTCGGCGTCGAGGTGGCGCTCGTCGTAGGACTGGGCGGGGCTCGGCTCGCGGCCCTGGAGCCGCTCGGCGGCGTCGTCGGCGAGCGCGTCGAAGCGGATGCGCTGCTTGCGGCGGGCGCGGTCGAGGAACAGGTTGGTGGTGATGCGGTGCAGCCAGCCCTCGAACGTGCCGGGGCTGTAGGACGACAGCGAGCGGAAGACCCGGATGAAGACGTCCTGGGTCAGGTCCTCGGCGTCGTGCCGGTTGCCCGTAAGGCGGTACGCCAGCCGGAACACCCTTGTGGAGTGCTCGGTGACGATCTCCTCCCACGTCGGAGGAGTCCACGCCATCGTGCCTGCGCTCACCACGACCCCCGTCTGATACGAAATCGTTACGGCCAAGCATGCCGGTACCCAGATAAGACCGGTGTAAGAAGCTTTCGGCGTGGCCGGATCCGGCGGTCCGGCGATCCCGCCCTTCACCTGGGGATCATCGGCCGGACACCCTGGGGCTCTACGGTCCCGGCTGTGACAGATCGCTCATTTCCTTACCGGACGCTCATCGCCGGCCTCGCCCTCGCGGCGGGCCCCGCCGCCGTGCTCGCCCCCGGGACCGCGCTCGCCGCGTCCCGCCCGTCCCCGGAGAGCGCGACCCTTCCGCGGATCCCGCTCGCGCGGTTCCAGAACGGGCTGCTGCCCGGCAGCGTCGCCGACGACCACGGGGTGGCGCTCGGCGGGATCGGCAGCGACCTGTTCCACGAGAAGGGCGCCCCGCGCGACGAGTTCTGGGCGATCACCGACCGCGGCCCGAACGGCACCGTCACGGTGGACGGCGAGGACCGCACGACGTTCCCCGTCGCCTCGTTCGACCCGACAATCGTGAAGCTGCGGGTCCGCAAGGGCACCATCAAGATCACTCGGGCGCTGCCGATCACGAACGCGCAGGGCCGCCCCGTGACCGGACTGCCGAACGTCGAGGGCCGCGAGTCCGCGCCGTACACCCTCGACGGGAAGACGCGGCTGGCCTACAACGGCGACGGCATCGACTCCGAGGGGCTCGTTCGCACGAAGGACGGCGACTTCTGGGTGGCGGAGGAGTACGGCCCGTCGCTGCTGCACCTGGACCGCCGCGGACGCGTCATCGAGCGGTACGTCCCGCAGGGCTGGACCGGGAAGGCCGGTTACCCAGTGAAGGCGGTGCTGCCTTCAATCCTGAACAAGAGGACCGAGAACCGTGGCTTCGAGGGCCTGACCGTATCTCCGGACGGTAAGTCCTTGTACGTCGCGGTGCAGAGCCCGCTGTCGAATCCGGACAAGAGCGCCTACAAGAAATCGCGGATCGCCCGCGTGTTCCGGTTCGACCTCCGGAAGGGGAGCGTGTCCGGCGAGTACGCGTACCGGTTCGAGGACGTGTGCGCGTTCGACCCGTCCGACTGCGGCGACCAGAAGGAGATGAAGATCTCCGCGCTGACCGCCGTGAACGACCACGAGCTGCTGGTGGACGAGCGCACTGACAACGTCGCCCGGATCTACCGGGTCGACCTGCGCAAGGCCACCGACATCCTCGGCATGCGCTGGGACGACGAGCGGACGACGCCGTCGCTGGAGCAGTCCGAGTCGGGCATCGCGCCGCTGCCGAAGACCCTGGCCGTGGACCTCGGGAAGGTCGCGGGCGTCCCCGGCAAGATCGAGGGTGTGGCGCTCGCCGACGGCCGCACGCTCGCGGTGATCAACGACAACGACTTCGGGCTCGGCACGTTCGGACCGGACGGCCGGCTGGTCGACAGCGGCGTCCCGACGAAGCTGACCTACGTCCCGCTGCCGCGCTGACCGGACCGCCGGGCACGCGCGCCGACCGGGCCGGCACCGTGTGACCGAACTCATTGGACTCGATGACAACAGCCATTGAGACGATCGCCGGTCGCCGAGGATGATCGGAGGCGTCCCACCCACCCCGACATCCGAGGACGTGGCATGGCGCGCAGCTACAACCTGGCCGATCTGCTCGAGATCCTGGCGGAGGCGGGGCCCGAGCGCCCCGCCCTCGTCGCCGGCGGCGAGCGGCGCACGTACGCGCAGCTCGACGAGCGGGCGAGCCGGGTCGGCCACCATCTCGCCGCCGCGGGCGTCCAGGCCGGGGAGCACGTCGCGATCCTCGCCTACAACCGGGCGGAGTGGGTCGAGGCGATGATCGGCGCGTTCAAGATCCGCGCGGTGCCGATCCCGGTGAACTACCGGTACGTCGCCGGGGAGCTGCACCACGTCCTGTCCGACTCCGACTCCGTCGCGCTCATCGGGGAGCGGTCGCTGCTGGAGAAGGTGGAGGAGGTCCGCGGCGACCTGCCGAAACTGCGGCACGTCGTCGTCCTGGAGGACGGCTCGTCCGCGGACATCCCGGACGCCGTCGGCTACGAGGAGGCGCTCGCGGCCGCCGCGTCCGGCAACGACTTCCCGGAGCGCTCCAGCGACGACCGCTACATCATGTACACCGGCGGCACCACCGGCTACCCCAAGGGCGTCGAGTGGCGCTGCGAGGACATCTTCTTCGGCGCGCTCGGCGGCGGGAACGTCCTCGGCGACCCCATCACCAGCCCCGAGGCGATCGCCGCGAACGCCGAGCAGCCGCCGATGGCCGTGCTCGACTGCGCGCCCGTCATGCACGGCGCCGGCCAGTGGGTCGCGTTCATGGGCCTGTTCAGCGGCGCGAAGGTCGTCCTCTACACCGACCACGCCTTCGACGCCGGGACGGCGCTGACGCTCCTCGCCGAGGAGCAGGCGAACGTCCTGATGCTGGTCGGGGACGTGATGGCCCGCCCGGTCGCCAAGGCCGTCGCGACCGGGGCGTACGACACGTCCTCGCTGATGGCGATCGCGTCCGGCGGCGCGCCGCTGACGGAGGGCGCGAAGGCGGCACTGCGCGAGCACCTGCCGACCATCATGTTCCTCGACAACTACGGCGCGTCCGAGACGGGCGCGTGCGGGCCGTCCGTGGACGCCAAGGAGGGCACCGCCCGGTTCATGATGCGGCCCGGCATCACCGTCCTGGACGACGACCTCAAGGTGGTCGCGCCCGGCCGGATCGGCAAGCTCGCGCGCAGCGGCCACATCCCGATCGGCTACTACAACGACCCGGCGAAGACCGCGTCGACGTTCTTCACCGACGCCGACGGCACCCGCTGGTCGGTCCCCGGCGACTTCGCGAGCCTGGAGGAGGACGGCACGATCACGCTGCTCGGCCGCGGCTCCCTCATGATCAACACCGGGGGCGAGAAGGTCTACCCGGAGGAGGTCGAGGTCGCGTTGAAGGACCACCCGGACGTGTACGACGCGGTCGTCGTCGGCCTGCCGGACGAGCGGTTCGGGCAGCGCGTCGCCGCCGTCGTCGCGCCGCGCCCCGGCGCGACGGTCACGCTGGACGGGCTGACCGAACACTGCCGCGGCCGCCTCGCCGGGTACAAGCTGCCCCGCGAGGTGAAGGTGGTCGACGAGGTGCAGCGCACCGCCGTCGGGAAGTCCGACTACAAGTGGGCCAGGTCCGTCTTCGCCTGATCCGCGCCGGTCGCCGGAACGGCGGCCGCCGCAACCAGCGACGCGCCGGAAAGCGGTCAAGAAAGAATTGACGGGGCGGGGGCGTGCGGCGCCGATTCCGGGCGCATAACGTCCCCATGGACGGGGACCGGCCGGAACCGCTCGCGCGGCGGTACCGGCTGCTCTCCGTGGTCGGCCGCGGCGGCATGGGCACCGTCTGGCGCGCCTACGACGAGATGCTGGACCGGGACGTGGCGGTCAAGGAGGTCCGGCTGCCCGGCCGCATCACCGAGGCGGAACGCCGGGCGCTGTGCCGGCGGCTGCTCGCCGAGGCGCGGGCGACCGCCGCGCTCCGCCATCCCGGCGTCGCCGCCGTCCACGACGTCCTCATGGAGGACGGCCGCCCGTGGATCGTGATGGAGTTCCTGCCGTCGTGCTCGCTGAACCGGCTGATCGGCGAGGGCGGGCCGCTCGGCGTGCGGCGGACCGCGCGGATCGGCGCGGCGGTGCTGTCGGTGCTGCGCGCCGCGCACGGGGCGGGCATCCTGCACCGCGACGTGAAGCCGAGCAACGTCCTGGTCTGCGACGACGGCCGGGTCCTGCTCACCGACTTCGGGCTGGCGCTGCACACCGACCGGGGCCGCGGCGCCGGCGGGGCGCTGCAGGCCGAGACGATGGCGGCGGGCATCGAGGGGTCGCCCGCCTACCTCGCGCCGGAACGGGTGCACGGGCTGCCGAGCGTCGAGGCGTCCGACCTGTGGTCGCTCGGCGCGACGCTCTACACCGCCGTCGAGGGGTTCTCGCCGTTCCTGCGCTGCCACGCGCTCGCGTCGATGGTCGCGGTGCTGCTCGGCGACCGCCCGCGGCCCGTCCGCGCGGGGGCGCTCACCCCCGTCATCGAGGGGCTGCTGCGGGAGCGGCCCGAGGACCGGCTGTCCGCCGAGGCGGCCGCACGGATGCTTCAGGAGGTCGCGGACGCCGAACCGGCGGGCGCGACGGCCGCGGTCCTGGGCCCCGTCCCGAGGCCGGCCCGGCCGGAACCGGTCCGGGCCGGGTCAGGAGGGCACCCGGCCGGCGCGGACGGTGCGGCGCGCGTCCGGCGGTCGCCGCGGGTCCCGGTGCCGGTCGGGCGGCGGCTGCGGCCCGGCGCGGTGCTGAGCGTCGCGCTCCTCGCGGCCGTGGCGGCCGGGGTCGGCACGTGGACGGCGCGGTGGAACTCCGTCGGGAAGAGCGACTCGGTGGCGCTGCGTCCGGCCGCGGGCGTCGAGGCGAAGATGGTGAAGTACACCGAGGAGGGCGGCTACTCGGTGCGCGTTCCGGCCGGCTGGCAGAGCGAGCGGCGCGACGACGTCATGGAGTGGCAGGACGAGGCCACCGGGCGGGGGCTGCGCATCTCCCCGGCTCCGGGCGAGCCCCTGAGCGGGCTGCGCGCGGCCGAGCGGAGGTCCGAGGCGAGGCACCTGTATCCCGGGTACCGCCGGCTGCGGCTGGAGGCCGCACCGGAACTCGGCGGCGACGCCGCGGAATGGGAGTTCGTCTGGGACGGCGGCGGACAAGTCGGCGGCGGGCAAGGCGGGGGTCAGGGAGCCTCGGCACAGGGCGGGGTGCACGTGCTGTGCAGCCGCGCCGCCGGATACGAGTTCTGCTTCCACGCGCCCGAACCGCACTGGACGCCGGGGCAGCGGCTCTACGACCGCGTCCTCAGGACGTTCAGGCCGCAGAAGGGCTAGAGGCTCTTCTGGAGCCGGAGCAGGAACTCGGCGTTCGACGAGGTGCCCTTCATCTTCTCCAGCAGCTGCTCGATCGACTGCTGCCTCTCCAGGCCCTGGAGGGCGCGGCGCAGCCGCCAGGTGAGGGCGAGCTCCTCGGGCGACATGAGCAGCTCGTCGCGGCGGGTGCCGGACGCCTCGATGTCGACGGCGGGGAACACCCGCCGGTCCGCGAGGCCCCGGTCGAGCTTCAGCTCCATGTTGCCGGTGCCCTTGTACTCCTCGAAGAACACGTCGTCCATCCGGGAGCCGGTCTCCACCAGCGCGGTCGCGAGGATGGTCAGCGAGCCGCCGTTCTCGATGTTGCGGGCGGCGCCGAAGAACTTCTTGGGCGGGTAGATCGCGGTGGTCGCGACGCCGCCGGCGAGGATGCGGCTGCTGGACGGCGCCGCGAGGTTGTAGGCGCGGCCGAGCCGGGTGATCGAGTCGAGCAGCATCACCACGTCGTGGCCCTGCTCGACGAGCCGCTTGGCGCGCTCGACGGCCAGCTCGGCGAGGGAGGTGTGCTCCTGCGCGGGCCGGTCGAACGTCGAGTGGATCACCTCGCCGCGGACCGTCCGCTGCATGTCGGTGACCTCTTCGGGGCGCTCGTCGATGAGCACCACCATGAGGTGCACCTCGGGGTTGTTCGTGCTGATGGCGTTCGCGAGGGCCTGCAGCACCATCGTCTTGCCGACCTTCGGCGGCGACACGATCAGCCCGCGCTGCCCCTTGCCGATCGGCGCGACCAGGTCGATGACGCGGGTCGCGAGCGGGCCGGTGTCGAGGCGCAGCCGCTCGTCCGGGAACAGCGGGGTCAGCTTGGCGAACTCGGGGCGGCCGGCGGCCTGCTCGGGCGGCAGCCCGTTGACCGACTCGACGGTGGCGAGCGCGCCGAACTTCTCCCGGCCGCTCTTCGGCGGGCGGGCGGTGCCCGCGACGGCGTCGCCGGGCCGCAGGTGGTACGTCTTGACCTGCGCGAGCGAGACGTGCACGTCGTCGTTGCCCGGCAGGTAGCCGGACGTGCGGACGAACGCGTGCTTGTCCTGGACGGCGAGGATGCCGTGGAACGGGACGGCCGGCTGGTCGTCGGCGGCGGGCCGCCTCGCCTGCTGCTGAGCGCTCTTGCGCGCGGCCGGGACGGCGTGCGCCCGGCTCTCGGCGGGGCGGCGCTCCGAAGTCAGTGTGGGAGTGGACATACGGGTCCCTTCTCAGGGCGGCGCGGTGAACGCCGCGCCCCCTGGAGTCGATTCCCGCGTACGGCGGCGGAGCCCGCGGCGCGTACGCGAGGAGAATACGAGAAATGCAGCTCGGTTCACCGGGCTGACGTCGGCTCCCTTGTGCGACGGTCCGGGACGCTCGTCGGCGCGTCCGGACGGGGGATCACCGGGCGCTCAGATGGCCCGGGCGGGGAAGAAGTGCGCCTCAACCGCGGATCGCGGGAAATCAAAGGCGCTGCCTTGACAGTACAGCACCGGAGGCCGTCCGCGCATTCCCCAAGGTCATCGGTGCGTCCTCTCCTCGGGGCGGCGCGTCAGCTGGCGGGGCGGCGGGCACGGGGCAGGGTCAGGGACGACAGCGGGCGCGTCTGGAGCAGCCAGAGGGCGCCCTCCCGGTCGAACCCGAACTCGATCTCCTGCGGGCCGCCGAACAGGGCCGCCGCGCGCGCGGCCAGCTTGACTAGTGCCCGGAGCTGCGGCCGGGAGAGCGGCTCCTCCTCCGGCGCGCCGGTGTCGCGCTTCATGCTCAGGACCTTGCCGCGCCGGTTGAGCGCGTAGGTCGTGGCGGCCTGGTTGTCGCGGAGCGCGCGCGGGCCGCCCAGCGCCGCCGAGACGATGACCCGCTCGGCGCGGCTCTCTAACGGGTCCGCGCCGAACAGCACGCCGCCCGCCACCAGCTCCAGCTGCGGCTGGACGAGGATCGCGGTAGTCGCGGGCCCGGTGGCGGAGGCCACCACGCCCCTGACGGCCTTGAGGAACTCCGGCCAGCCCTTCACGTCCAGGGCGGACACGTACCGGCCCGGGGCGCCCTCCTCGTGCGTGGACGAGGACCGGACCGCGAGGGCCCGGGCGCCGTTCCCGCTGAGGCGGGCCCACGCCTTCCGCAGCTCGCCGGTGTTGCGGTAGTGCTCGCCGCGCGGGAAGCACTGCACGGGGATCACGAAGCCGGGCGGCACCGGCAGCCCGTTGCGCGCGGCGCGCGAGAGGTCGGACGCCTTGGCGCCGGCCATGTCGGGGGCGGCGGCCAAGGGGTCGTCCAGGTTGATCGTCCAGAAGGCGTGCGCGCTCTGCTGCACCACGAGCTCCGTTTCGGGTCGGACGGACCCCTGATGTGTCCATAATCCGGCGGGCGTCGCCAGAATTCCTCCCTCACGCGGGGTGTTCCTAATCCATCCGGAAGGAGTATCCGTGGGGCGCTTCCGTCGTCCTCGGGGCGGAGGGGCGCCCGCCGTGCCGGGTCCGTACGATGATGCCGCTGGTGGAGCGGTAGGGAGGGCCATGGGCGGCGGGTTGCGGTGCGAGGTCGCGGGCGGGGTGGGGACGATCACCATCGACCGCCCGGAGAAGCGGAACGCCATGTCGGCGGACATGTGGCGGGCCCTGCCCGGCATCCTGGACGGCCTGGAGGCCGACTCCGGCGTCCGGGTCGTGGTGCTGACCGGGGCGGGCGGGAACTTCTGCGCCGGCGCGGACATCGCGGAGCTGACCGACATCCACCGCGACGACGACTCGCACCTGTCGACGGTCGCCGAGCGCGCCCTCGCCGCGTTCCCGAAGCCGACGCTGGCCGCGATCGAGGGGTTCTGCGTCGGCGGCGGCTGCCAGCTCGCGGCGGCGTGCGACCTGCGGTTCGCGGCGCCGGGCGCCCGGTTCGGGATCACCCCCGCCAAGCTCGGCATCGTCTACCCGGCCGCGGCGACGGCCCGGCTCGTCCGGCTCGTCGGGCCGTCCGCCGCGAAGTACCTGCTGTACTCGGCGGATCTCGTCGACGCCGACCACGCGCTGCGGATCGGGCTGCTGAACGAGATCGCCGGCGACCTCCCGGCGCGGGTCGCGGCGTTCGCCGAGACCCTCGCGTCGCGCTCGCTGCTGACCCAGCAGGCCACCAAGGACATCGTGGACGCCATCGCCGCGGACGGCCCCGTCGAGGAGAAGGTCCGGGGGTGGCTGGAGGAGGTCGCGGCGCGCGGCGAGGTCGCCGAGGGCATCGCGGCGTTCCTCGAACGCCGCCCGCCCCGCTTCACCTGGACGGGCAAGTAGTTCGCCGGGACCGCGGGCTGGGGTCCGTCTCGAAGTGGGCCGGGACTGTAGAAATACGGGCTAGGACGCGTCAAGGAGGCGGGCGGCGGGGAGCCGGCGCAGCCGGGCGGCCGCGCGGGACGGGTCGTCCAGGAGCCCGGCGGTCTCCGGGAGGCGCAGCTCCGCCAGCGGCAGCACGCCGCACAGCAGGTCCCCGGACGTCCGGACGATCAGCAGAGGCCCGACCTGCGCGGCGGCCCGCGCGGCGCGGCGCAGCGCGTCCAGCAGCGCCGCCGCCTCGGCGGTGGCGGCGCCGGGGCCCGGGCGGAGCGCGGCGAGCAGCTCGATGAAGTCGCGTTCCAGGCCGCGAGGGCTGCGGCCGGACAGGTAGAGGCGGTCGCCGTCCGCCAGCTCGCACCACAGCCCGTACCGTTCGAGGAACCGCTCGAACGGGCCGGCCAGCGCGGCGCGGGCCGTGTCGGGCGCGGCGGTGAGGGACGCGGCGACGAGGTCGGCGGGCTCCGCGCCGAGCGACGCGGCCACGGCCTGGTCGAGCCGCGCGACCAGGTGCGCGCGGAGCGCGGCGACGTCGGCGGCGAGCCGTTCGAGGGCCGCCTTCTGGGCGTTCAGCCGCTCGTTGACCTCCGGCACCATCCGGTCGTTGATCTGCGCGACCAGCGAGCCGATCCGGTCGTCGGTCTCGCGCAGCGACTCGGCCAGCCGGTCCTGCCCGGCGGCGAGCGGCGCCAGCTCCGCGGCCCGCTCGGCGGTGAGCCGCTCCAGCCGCTCGCGCTGCGCGGAGCGGAAGTGCTCCAGCTCGTCGCGGGTGTCCTTGAGCGCGGTGAGCTGGGTGCGGATGTCGGCGATCTCCGGTGCGCCGGCCCGCCGCCTGCGGTCGAACGCCAGGTAGAGCTCGCGGCCCGCGATCGCCAGGCAGAGCAGGACCAGGATCACCTTCATCGCGCCCTCCCAAGGGCCCCTTTTCGCCCGAGCAACATAGTTCACCGCGCGGGGGCCCGGGTAGTCCGCTCCGTCAGTGGTTGAGGTAGGCGAGGACGGCGAGGACGCGGCGGTTGGTGTCGTCGGTGACGGGCAGGTCGAGCTTGGCGAAGATGTTCGCGGTGTGCTTGGTGACGGCGCGCTCGGTCACGACCAGCCGCTCCGCGATCGCCGCGTTCGAGCGGCCCTGCGCCATCAGCTCCAGCACCTCGGTCTCGCGGGGGGTGAGCCGGCCCAGCGGGGTGTCGCGGGTGCCGCTGGCGACCAGCCGGGAGATGACCTCGGGGTCCATCGCGGTGCCGCCGGAGGCGACCCGGCGGACCGCGTCGACGAACTGGGCGGTGTCGAACACCCGGTCCTTCAGCAGGTAGCCGATGCCGCCGGTGCCGTCGGCGAGCAGCTCCCGGGCGTACAGCTGCTCGACGTACTGCGACAGCACCAGCACCGGCAGGCCCGGGATCCGGCGGCGCGCCTCCAGCGCCGCCTGCAGGCCCTCGTCGGTGAAGGACGGCGGCAGGCGCACGTCGACCACCGCCACGTCCGGGCGGTGGTCGACCAGTGCCTTCAGCAGCGAGGGCCCGTTGTCGACGGCGTCGGCGATCTCGAAGCCGTGCGTCTCCAGGAGGCTGACGAGGCCCTCTCTCAGGAGGGCGAGGTCTTCGGCGAGGACAACGCGCACGGCAGCTCCAGCGTGACGATGGTCGGGCCGCCCACGGGGGAGTTGAGGGCGAGCACGCCGTCGAATGTACCGATCCGCCGCTCGATCCCGCGCAGCCCGGTGCCGCCGGCCAGGGACGCGCCGCCGTGCCCGTCGTCGGTGACGGTGATGCGCAGCATGCCCCGCTCGTGCCGCATGTCGACCCAGACGCGGGACGCGCCGGAGTGCTTGGCCGCGTTGGTGAGGATCTCCGACACCGCGAAGTAGGCGGCGGACTCGACGGGCGGCTCGGGGCGGGCCGGCAGGTCGGCGGTGACCTCGACGTGCAGCGGGTGGTCGAGCGCGAGCGCCTTCACCGCGTCGCCGATGCCGCGGTCGGCGAGCACCGGCGGGTGGATGCCGCGGACGAGGTCGCGCAGCTCGTGCAGCGCCTTCGCGGACGACTCGCGGGTCTGCGCCAGCAGGATCCGCGCCTTCTCCGGGTCCTTGTCGAGCAGGTGCTCGATCGCGCCGAGGCTCATGCCCATCGCGACGAGCCGGGCCTGCGCGCCGTCGTGCAGGTCGCGCTCGATGCGGCGCAGCTCGGCGGCGGAGGCGTCCACCGCCTCGGAGCGGGTCTCGGTGAGGTGCCGGACGCGCAGCGCGAGCCGGGACTTCTCGGTCGGGCCGAGGACGGCCTTGCCCCACCGCCCGTACACCCGCATCATCGCCGGGCCGAGCAGGTGACCGGCGACGACGCACAGCGTGGCGACGACCAGCGTCGAGCCGACCCGCCCGGCGTCGCGGCCGTAGCCGTCGGTGACGTGGATGTACGCGTACCAGTCGCTGCCGCCGTAGTGGCCGATCATGTCGCCGGCGAACGTCGCGACGGCGTACCCCCACAGCCCGTACAGGATGAGCATGCCGGGCAGCGCCGCGGTGAACAGCGCGACGAACGGGTCGGCGGCCACCCACAGGTAGTCCCGCCAGGTGGCGGGGTCGGAGGCGAGCGCCATGAAGCGGCGCACCGCGCCCTTGACCCCGGGCTCCGGCGCGGGCTCGGGGAGGTACGGCCGCTCGATCCGGTGGCCCGTCCAGCGCTCGATCTTGTCGCGGTAGACGTCGAGCTGCTTGCGCAGCGCCATCGTCGCGGACGGGAACAGCAGGATCCCCACGAAGCTCGAGATCAGCGAGATGACCGTGAGGAACCACAGGCCCACGAAGGTCGCCGGGATCCCCAGGAACCACAGCCCGAGCCCGCGCCAGGGCGTCTTCAGCCGCCGCTGCCAGGGGGCCTCGCTCACCGGCCGTTCGTTCACCGCGTGCTCGTTCACCGTGTTCCTCCGGTCGTCGCCTGCCGTCGTGCGTCCAGTCTCCGGCCGGCGTCCGTCCAGCACAGTGTGCCCGCAACCCGGACGAGGGGTGTACCTGAATACACCCCCGGACGGTGTTCAGGGCCATGTCGGCGGGACCGCCGCCCCTATTGGCTTCTTGGTGTCACCCCGCACCGACGACCCCCAGGGGACTCCCATGAGAAGGAACCTCGCCGCCGCGCTCGGCGGCTGGAGCGCGCGGCACCGGATGGCGGCCGTCCTCGGCTGGTTGCTGTTCGTCGTCCTGGCCTCGGTGCTGGGCGGCGCGGCGGGCCAGACCACGATGGCCGAGCACGAGCAGGGCGCCGGACGGTCGGCGCACGCCGAGAAGATCATCGACGACGCGGGCATCGACGACCCCGACTCGGAGACCGTGCTGGTCACCGGGCCCGCGGGCGCGCCGGAGACGGCCCGCGCCGTCGCGGCCGTCCGGGCGAACGTGCGGGCCACCGGGAAGATCACGGACCTGCGGCCGGACACGGTCGCGCGGGACCGGCGGCACGTGATCGTCCAGTTCACGCTGAAGAAGGCGCCGGACGGCGCGCCGGACCCGCTGCCCGCCGTCGAGGACGCGGTCGCGAAGGCGCAGCGCGACAACCCGAAGGTGACGATCGGCGAGTTCGGCGGCGCGACGGCGGACGCCTGGTTCGACAACGCGCTCGGCAAGGACTTCAAGCGCGCCGAGATGACGGCGGTGCCGCTGGCGATCGGGATCCTGCTCGTCGCGTTCGGCGCGCTGCTCGCCGCCGTCCTGCCGGTGGTGCTGGCGTTCACCGCCTACCTCGCGGCGGGCGGGCTGCTGGCCGTGGCCAGCCACGCGGTGCACGTGGACGACACGACGAACTCGGTGATGCTGCTGATGGGCCTCGCCGTCGGCGTCGACTACTGCCTGTTCTACCTGCAGCGCGAGCGCGAGGAGCGGCGCCGCGGCCGGGACCGGGAGAGCGCGCTGGCGATCGCCGCGGCCACCTCGGGACGGTCCGTGCTGGTCTCCGGCGTCACCGTCATGATCGCGATGTCCGGGATGTTCCTGTCCGGGCTGCTGCTGTTCAAGGGGTTCGCGGTCGCGACGATCCTGGTCGTGTGCATCGCGATGCTCGGCTCGGTGACGGTGCTGCCCGCGCTGCTGTCGCTGCTCGGCGACAAGGTGGAGTTCGGCCGGATCCGGCTGCCGCGCCGGCGCGGGGCGGGCCGCCGCGGTGAGCGCGCCGGTCGTCGCGGTGAGCGCGCCGGGGTCGTGGGGACGCTGCTCAAGCCCGTCCTGGCGCGTCCCGGGATCGCGGCGGTGCTGTCGGCGGGGCTGCTGCTGGCGCTGGCGGCGCCCGCGCTCGGCATGAGGACGGCGAAGCTCGGCATCGATCAGCAGGTCCCGCCCGGCGAGCGGATCGCGCGGACCTACACGGAGCTGAACAAGGCGTTCCCCGGCAACCCGGCGCCCGCGAACGTCGTGGTGAAGGCCCGCGACATCGACGCCCCGCAGGTGAAGGCCGCGATCGGGGAGCTGGAGCGGCGCGCCCTCGCGTCCGGCGAGATGAACGCGCCGATCGAGGTGACCGTGCACCGGAAGGCGAACGTCGCGGAGATCGAGGTGCCGCTCGCCGGCTCCGGGTCGGACGCCGCCTCGAAGCACGCGCTGCGGACGCTGCGGGACACGATCGTCCCGCAGACCGTCGGACGGGTCGCGGACGCGCCGGTGAGCGGGCAGCTCGCCTGGTCCACCGACTACAACGCGCAGCTCAGGCACGCGATCGTGCCGGTGTTCCTGTTCGTCATGGGCGTCACGTTCCTGCTGATGCTGGTGTTCTTCCGGTCCCCCGTCATCGCGCTGACCGCGATCGGGCTGAACCTGCTGTCGGTCGGCGCCGCGTACGGGGTGATGGTCGCGGTGTTCCAGCACGGCTGGGGGGACTCGCTGGTCGGGACCCGGGGCGCGGGCGCGCTGGAGTCGTGGATCCCGCTGTTCGTGTTCGTGGTGCTGTTCGGGCTGTCGATGGACTACCACGTGTTCGTGGTGTCGCGGATCCGGGAGGCCCGGGACCGGGGGCTCGACACCGCCCGCGCGGTCGGCGAGGGCGTCCGCGCCACCGCCGGTGTCGTGACCAGCGCCGCCGTCATCATGGTCGCCACGTTCGCGATCTTCGGGACGCTGTCGATGCAGGACTTCAAGCAGCTCGGCGTCGGCCTGGCGGTGGCGGTGCTGATCGACGCGACCGTCGTCCGGATCGTGCTGCTGCCCGCGGTGATGGCGCTGCTCGGCCGCGCGAACTGGTACCTGCCGCGCTGGCTGGGGTGGCTGCCGCGGGTCTCGCACGGCGAGGCCGCGCCCGTCCCGGCATCGGCGCCGCCCGCCGTCCCGGTCCCCTAGCCCTCCTCGGCCGGCCCTAGCCGGGCGGCGGCTGCTCGTACGGCTGCCGGAACGCGTCGTCCGGCGCGGGATGGCCGTACGGAGGCTGCTGCGGCGGCGGGGCCGGCTGCTGTACCGGTTGGTGGGCCGGTTGCTGGGCCGGGAACGGCGGGAAGGCCGGTTGCGGGAGGGCCGGCGGGGGCGGTGGTAGGGCGGGCTGTGCCGGTTGCTCGACGGCACGGCCCGCCCTGCGCTCCTGGTAGGCGTCCCGGATGCGGCCGCCGAACCGCTTGCCCGCGTCCTGCACCTGCTGCGCGCGCTCGCTCGCCGCGACCTCGCGCAGCTTCCCGGCGGACTGCCGGCCGAGCTCCCGCAGCCGCTCGGCCCGCTCGGACTCGATCGCCTGCTGCACGCGCTCGTGCTGGGCGAGCCGCGCGGCGTTGTCGCGGGCGGCCTGCCCCACCACCTGCCCCGCGGCCTGGGCGCCGTCCCACGCGATGACGGCGCCCTGCCGCGCGGCCGCCGCGGCGCGCCGGTAGGCGCCCGCCCGCATGACGACGGTGCCGCCCACGAGGTCGGCGAGCGTGCGCCGCCGCCGGCCGGCGAGCGCGGGCAGGCTGTTGGCCAGGAAGGCGAGGACCGCGAGCGTCCACAGCAGGACGGCGAAGAAGAACAGGCCCTCGAGAAGGAGCACCCAGGCGAGCGCGTAGAGGCCGGTGCCCGACGCGGTCGTGAGCAGCGCCCGGCGCAGCGCGCGGCCCTTGCCCGGACCGGCCTCCGCGGAGGCGTGCCGGACGCGCAGGTCCATCGCGGCCTTCCCGGCCGTCCGCCCGGTCCAGGCGAGCCCGACGAACTGGTGGAGCAGTTCCGCGAGGACGAGCAGCAGCAGGGCCTGCTCGACGGCGGTGACGAACGCGCCCCAGGCCCCCGCGCCGAGCTCGCCCGCCGCCTTCCCCACGCTCCCGCCGGACACCAGCAGCTCGAACCCCGCCGACATCGCCTTGCGCGGCAGGTCCTCGGCGACGTAGGACTGCAGCCGCCCCCACGTCACGCCCGCGAGCAGCACGGCCACGCCGACCAGGATCGCGGCGTCGATCGACCAGGCCAGCAGCCGCCGGCCGCGGGGCGCCGCCTCGCTCGCGGGCCCGGACGGCTCGGACGGTTCATACGAGCCGTATGACGCATACGGCGTGTACGGCGGCGGGGGCGGTGGTGGAGCCGGTTGCGCGGGGCCCTGGTACGGGCCGCGATAGGGCTCGGGGAACGGGGAGGGCGGAGGGCCGTGCACGCGGGAACCCCTCTGGCTCGATGGAGATCATCGCGATCCTAGGGACCCCGCTCCCCGGCCGCCATCGGTTGACCGCGACTTGCCAGCGGGAGGCGCTCGTCTGCACCGATCCAAAACTAGGTTGAGTCTAAAAATAGCCTTGACCGAGTAAGTGGACTGAGCCTAAAGTTCGGTTCGACCTACTTACTTGGAGGTGTCCATGACCGCGCCCTCCCGCGCGCCCGCCGCGCCGGCCGCCGCCCCGGAACGGCTCGACCCGGCGCTGCTGAAGACGTCGTTCGTGCTGGTCCTCGGGCCGATTCTCGCCCTGCTCGACACGACGATCGTCGGCGTCGGCCTGGACGCGGTCGCCCGCGACCTCGGCGGCCCCGTCACGACCCTGCAGTGGGTGTCCGCCGGGTACCTGCTGGCGATCTCGATGGTGATGCCGCTCGCCGGCTGGGCGAGCGACCGGTTCGGCGCCCGGACGATGTGGATGACGTCCGTCGCGCTGTTCACCGCCGGGTCCGCGCTGTGCGGGCTCGCCTGGTCGGCCGGGAGCCTGATCGCGTTCCGGGTCCTCCAGGGGATCGGCGGCGGGCTGATCCAGCCGATCGGCCAGTCGATCGTCGTGCGGGCCGCCGGTCCGAAGCGGCTCGGCCGGGTCTTCGGCGTCACCGTCCTGCCGCTGACGTTCGCGCCCGTCCTCGGGCCGGTGCTCGGCGGGCTCATCGTCGAGCGGCTCGACTGGCGCTGGATGTTCCTGGTGAACGTCCCGCTCGGCCTGCTCACGCTGGTGCTCGCGGCCCGGTACGTCCCCGCGTTCGCCGGGGCCGCCGCCGGGGCGGCGCGGCGGCTGGACGTCCGCGGCCTCGCCCTGCTGTCGCCCGGTCTCGCGGCCGTCGTCTACGGCCTCTCCGAGGTCGGGACGGCGGGGTTCGGCGCGGCCCGCGTCGTCGTCCCGCTCGCCGCCGGGACGGTCCTGCTCGCCGGATACGGTGTCCACGCCCTGCGCCGCCGCGGCGCGGCGCTGATCGACCTCGGCCTGTTCGCCCGGCGCGGCTTCGCGGTCGCGACGGCCAACTCGTTCCTGCAGGGCGCCGCGCTCTACAGCTCCATGCTCCTGCTCCCGCTCTACTACCAGCAGGTCGAGCACGTGTCGGCGCTGGACGCCGGGCTGCTGCTCGCGCCGCAGGCCCTCGCCACCGCCGTCGTGACGCTCCTCGCGTCGCGGCTGGCCGACCGGATGGCGCCGCGCCCGCTGATCCTCACCGGGATCGCCGTCACGGTCGCCGGGACGGTCGCGTTCACGCAGGTCGGCTCGCACCCGGCGGGCTGGCTGCTGGTGCTGTCGCTGATGCTGCGCGGCGCGGGCCTCGCCCTGGTGATGGCGCCCGGCATGGCGGCCGTCTACGCGAGCGTCCGCCCGGACGAGACCGCCCGCGCCGCCGGAGCCGTCAACACCGTCAACCGGGTCGGGGGCTCGCTCGGCACCGCGGTGCTGGCCGTCGTCCTGCAGCGCTCGCTCGGCCACCACGCACCGGCCGCCGCGTACGGCGCCACGTTCTGGTGGGTGGTCGGGCTGTCCGCCCTGACGCTGATCCCCGCCTTCTTCTACCCCTCCCGCGACTCCCGGAAGGAGCGCGCATGAACCTGCGCATCACCCGCGAAGAGCGGCCGCGGCTGCTGACCGTCCACGCCCACCCGGACGACGAGTCGAGCAAGGGCGCCGCGACGCTCGCCAAGTACGCCGCCGAGGGCGCGGACGTCCTGGTCGCGACCTGCACGGGCGGGGAGCGGGGCAGCGTCCTCAACCCGGCGCTCGACCGGCCGGAGGTCCGCGCGGACCTGCCCGCGATCCGGCGCCGCGAGATGGAGGCGGCGCGGCGGATCCTCGGCGTCCGGCAGCGGTTCCTCGGCTTCACCGACTCGGGCCTGCCGGGCGACGGCGAGGCTCTGCCGGCGGGCTGCTTCGCGCTGGAGCCGCTCGCGGACGCGGCGCGCCCGCTCGTCGCGCTCATCCGCGAGTTCCGCCCGCACGTCGTGGTCACCTACGACGAGACCGGCGGGTACCCGCACCCCGACCACATCAAGACGCACGAGGTCACGGCGGAGGCGTTCGACGCCGCCGCGGACCCGGAGCGCTACCCCGGGACGGGACGCCCATGGCGGCCGGCGAAGCTGTACTACCAGGGCGCGTTCTCGCGGGACTGGTTCCAGGCGCTGCACGAAGGGATGCTCGCGCGCGGCCTGGAGTCGCCGATGGGGCCGGTGCTCGCGGAATGGCCCGACGGCGCCGCGCCCCTGGAGATCACCACGCGCGTCCCGTGCGCGGAGTACTTCCCCGTCCGGGACCGGGCGCTCCTCGCCCACGCCACGCAGGTCGACCCGCACGCCGGGTTCATGCTGCACCCGCGCGACGTCGAGCGGGAGGTGTGGCCCACCGAGGACTACCGGCTCGCCCGCTCGCACGTCGAGACGCCGCTGCCGGAGGACGACCTGTTCGCCGGCCTCCGCTTGCCTACCGCCGTGTGTTAGAGCGCGACGAAGGTGAGGCCGCGCTTCTTCATCTTCGGGATGACCTTGCGCAGCGCCGCGATGGTCTGCGAGCGGTCGCCGCCGCCGTCGTGGCACAGCATGATGTTGCCGGCCTTGCCGCGCAGCATCGTCCGGCGGATGTGCCCGACGCCCGGCCGGGACCAGTCGCGCGGGTCGACCGCCCAGTCGATCGGCAGCATGTTGTGCTCGGCGACGAGCTCCAGGATCGTCTTCGACCACGCGCCGCCCGGCGAGCGGAAGAACTGCGGCTCGATGCCGGTGGTGTCGGCGATCCGGTCGCGCGCCTGCATCATCTCCTTCTTGACCCGCTTCCTCGGCAGGCCCGCGATGGTGATGGGGTGCGTCTCGGTGTGGTTGCAGATCTGGTGGCCGGCGGCGGCGACCCGGCGCACCAGCTTCGGCCACTCCTTCACCTGCTCGCCGATCATGAAGAAGGTCGCGTGGATCTCGTGCTCGGCCAGCAGGTCGAGCACCTTCGGCGTGTACTCCGGATGCGGGCCGTCGTCGATGGTGAGCGCGATCGTCTTCGGCGGCGGCGCCGGGGACAGCTGCGTCAGCTCGCGGACGGGCGTCTCCAGCGCGGTCAGCCGCGCCGTGGTCCACGACGCGGGGCGCGGCGTCGGCGTCGGGGACGGTGTCGGCGTCGGCTTCGGATGGATGACGGGCCGGGCCCGCGGCATGGGCACGGACGGCTTCGCCGAGGCGCGCGCCCCATGGGACGGATGCGCCTCGTCCGCGCCGATCGCGGTGAGGCCGACGGCGGCGGCCCCCATCAGCCAGAGCGCTCTGCGGCGGGACGTCCCGCCTGCCTCCACGTCCTCCACAAGTCCCACGCTATCGGGCTTTTCGCGTCCTTGAGCGGCCTTGCGGATCACAATCGACTCAAATGGGAAGAGCGGTTACAGAAGATCGTTTGGTCCGGGGGGTGGGGATGAGCGCGGGGCCCGCGGTCGGACCACTCCTGGCGCTCGTCCTCGGCTCGCTCGCGGTGGTCGCGGCGGCGCTCGCGCGGCTCGGCCGGCTCGGTCTCGGACGGGACCTGGTGGTCGTCGCCGTGCGCGCGACGGTGCAGCTCGCGGCGGTGTCCGCGCTGATCGCGGCGGTGCTGCGCGACGCCGGCTACACGGCCGCGTTCATCGCCGGGATGGTGGTCATCGCCGTGGTGACGGCGGGCCGCCGCATCACCGGCGCGCTGCGCGCCGGCGCGTGGACGACCGCGCTGCCGATCGTCGCGGGCGTCGCGCCCGTCCTCGCGCTGCTGCTCGCGTCGCGGCTCGTCCCGTTCCGCACCGTGTCGGTGCTGCCGATCGCCGGCATCTTCATCGGCGGCGCCATGTCGGCGACCGGGCTGACCGGGCGGCGCGCGCTCGACGAGCTGGCCACGCGGCGCGGCGAGTACGAGGGCGGGCTCGCGCTCGGGCTGATGCCGCGGGACGCGGCGATGGAGGTGTGCCGCCCGGCCGCCGCGCTCGCGCTGTTCCCCGTGCTCGACCAGACCCGGACGGTCGGGCTCGTCACGCTGCCCGGCGCGTTCGTCGGCGTGCTGCTCGGCGGCGCCGACCCCGTCCAGGCGGGCGCGACGCAGCTGCTGGTGCTCATCGGGCTGCTCGCCATCGAGGTCATCGCGGTGCTCATCACGCTCGAACTCGTCGCGGCGGGCGTCCTCACCCGGGCGGGCCGCCGGCCGCCGGACGGCGGTAGTCGGCGGAGATGGCGTCGGCGGTCGCGAGCAGGCCGGTGAGGTCGCCGCCGTCCGGGACGGTCACCGCCGCCACCACGTCTCCCGCCGCGTCGCGGACCGGCGCGGCGGCGTAGCGGCCGGGCGCGCCCGCGCGCGCCAGGTCGCCGAGCAGCGCGGGCGGGCCGGTGACCAGGCGGGCCGCGCCGCCGGTCGCCGCGTTCAGCCGCGCCAGGTGCGGCGCCGCGACGGCGCGCACGTCGCGGGCGCCGGGACGGCCGGGGGCGTCGGCGAGCGCGGCGAGCGCGGCGAGCCGCGCGCCGAGGTGGAAGCGGTGGTTCTCGTCGCGGCGCACGAAGCGCTCGGCCTCCAGCGTGCGCAGCAGCCGCAGGACGGTCGTCTTGTGGACGCCGAGCCTGCCGGCCAGCTCGTCCAGGTTGCGCGGGCCGTCGCCGAGCTCGATCAGGATGCTCAGCCCGCGTCCGAGGCTCTGGCTCATCGGGTTCCCTCCTCCCGGCGGCCGATGCCGCAGCGTACCCGCGGCCCCGCACCGCCCGAGCCGCCGCGCGCGGAGGGCCCGCCCGGGGGTCGCGCCGCGCGGCGTGGGGAAGGATCATGGCGGGCGGAGGCGACAGGGGAGGGCATGCCGGTGACCGGGATCGACACCACGGCCGTGGACGAGCTGGACGAGGAGCCGCTCGACTGGCGGTTCAAGGCGATTCCGGCGTCCGCGCAGGGCATGACGGTGGCGCAGGCGCGGGACGCCCGGCTGCCGCTGGACGACTTCGGCACGCCGCTGCTCACGCTCGACGGCGGAGCGCTCGACCACAACGTCCGGTTGATGGCGGACTGGGTGAGCGCCACCGGTATGGAACTCGCACCGCACGGTAAGACGACGATGGCGCCCGCGCTCTGGCGCCGGCAGCTCGACGCGGGCGCGTGGGGCATCACGCTCGCGACGTTCCCGCAGCTGCGCGTCGCGCGCGCGTTCGGCGTCCGCCGCCTGCTGCTCGCGGGCGCGCCGCTCGACCCCGCCGGCCTCGCCTGGCTGGCCGGCGAGCTGGACGGCGACCCCGAGTTCGCGTTCGTCTGCTGGGCCGACTCGGTGCGGTCCGTCGAGCTGATGCACGAGGCGCTGCACCTCGCGCGGGCGCAGCGGCGCGTGGACGTGTGCGTCGAGCTCGGCGGCCCGAACGGCCGGACGGGCGTCCGCGACGACGGCGAGGCGCGGGCCGTCGCCGACGCGATCCGCGCGGCGCCGTCGCTGCGGCTCGCCGGGATCGGCGGCTACGAGGGCGCGCTCGCGCACGACGCGTCCGCGGAGAGCCTCGACGCCGTCGACGCCTACCTGCGGCGGCTCGCGAACCTGCACGGGCGGCTCGCCTACGAGACGGACGACCCGGTCGTCACGGCGGGCGGCAGCGCCTTCTTCGACCAGGTCGCCGAGGTGCTCGGCGGGCTCGACGCGCGGGTGGTGCTGCGGTCCGGCGCGTACCTCGTCCACGACGACGGCTTCTACCAGGACATCACGCCGTTCGACCGGGGCGCCGGAGCGGGCGGCGAGCACCTGCGCCCGGCCATGCACGCGTGGGGCCGCGTCGTGTCCGCGCCGGAGCCCGCTCTGGCGCTGCTGGACGTGGGGCGCCGCGACGTCCCGTTCGACTCGGGCCTGCCGCGGCCGCAGCTCGTCCGCGGCAAGGGCGCCGGGCCGGTCGAGGGCGCGCGCGTCACCGCGCTGAACGACCAGCACGCCTTCCTGCGGGACGCGTCCGTCGAGCCCGGCGACATCGTCCGCCTCGGCCTGTCCCACCCCTGCACCGCGTTCGACAAGTGGACGCTCATCCCGGTCGTCGACGACGCCGCCGCCGAGCACCCCGTGGTGACCGACTACATCCGCACCTACTTCTGACCGCCCTTCTCCCGACCGCCCCCCGGCCCGGCGTCAGTGGTCGAGGAGGGAGCGGACGTGCCCGAGGATCGGGGTGCAGAGGGCCGGGAGGGTCGCGTGCTCGCCCAGCGCGACGCGGCCGGTGACCAGCGACGCGATGCCGCCGATGAGCATCCGGCAGGCGAACTCCGGGTCGGGCAGCGCGCGGAACCGCTTGTCCTCGGCCAGCAGCCCGTCCACGACCTCGGTGAAGCGGCGCTGCACCCGGTACCGCAGCGCGGCGGCGGCCGGGCCCGCCGCGTAGATCTCCAGCAGGAACGTGCGGGCCGCCGCCGCGTCCGCCGCCAGTTCCCGCAGGTAGGCGCGCAGCGCGCGCTCTAGGCGGCCCATCACCGGCTCGTCGCGCGCGCTCAGCGCCTCGTTCACGACGCCGAGGATGCGGTCGGCGGCGTGCTCGTACGCCGACATGAAGCACTCCTGCTTGTCGGCGAAGTGCTCGTAGAACGTCTCGCGCGACACGCGCGCGCGTTTCAGCACGTCCGCGACCGTCGTGCGGGCGTAGCCGCGCTCGCCGACCGCCGCCGTCATGCCCTCCAGCAGCCGGAGCCGCTGGGACGCCCTGACCTGCTCGCGGCTCAGATGGTGCCGCCCGCGCGGCAGCGACCCGCCCCCCGCCTCGCCGGGCCTTGCACCCGCACCGCCGGAACGCGCGCCCGCACCGCCACCGCTCACGGCGCAAACGCTAGCCGGTCGCGGCGTCTCCGCCCAGTAGATCGGGTTGTTCACGAACAATCGTGTTCGCGGGGATGTTACGGTTTTCCCTTGCACATGGGGGGCCGGACGTCTCCGCCGGCGCGTACGGCGGGACGGCCGAGCGATCAGGGCCCGGCGCAGCCGGTGCGCGGTGATGTCGCTACGTCCAGGCAGTGCGCCACGGGGGCCGATCTGCACTGGACGGCGCGTGCCGCCGCACCACCAAGGCTGACCCCGTCGCCGGGCCGATCGCCCGCCCCGCCCGTCCAGCCGGCTCTGCCGACCGCCGGTTCCGCAACGGGTTGTGCGCGCGCGGGGTTGTCCCGTCATGACTCCCACAGACGACCGCGTCCGGCATCCGCGCGGGATGCTCGCGGTGCTGTTCCTCGGCCAGTTCCTGGTGAACGTCGACACCGCGATCGTGAACGTGGCGGGCCCGTCCGTCCAGGACGACCTGCACCCGTCCGGCGGCGCGCTGGAGCTGGTCGTGTCCGGCTACACGCTGACCTACGCGGTGCTGCTGGTCACCGGCGCGCGGCTCGGCCAGGCGCGCGGGCACCGGCGGATGTTCCTGCTCGGCCTCGCCGCCTTCACCGCCTCGTCGCTGGCCTGCGGCCTCGCACCGGCCACCGGGGCGCTGGCGGCGGCGCGGCTCGTCCAGGGCGCGGCGGGCGCGCTGATGGTGCCGCAGGTGCTGTCCGGCATCCAGATCCACTTCACCGGTAAGGCCCGGGCGCGCGCGCAGGGCATGCTGGTGCTGACGCTGTCCGGCGGCGCGGTCGCGGGACAGGTCCTCGGCGGCGTCGTGGTGTCCGCCGACCTGTTCGGGCTCGGCTGGCGGCCCGTCTTCCTGGTGAACGTCCCGGCGGGGATCGCGCTGCTCGCGGCGGGCGCCCGCCTCCTGCCCCGGGACGCCGGGAACGGCCCCGGCCGGCTCGACCTCGGCGGCGTCGCGCTGCTGTCGGGGAGCGCGCTGCTGGCGACCGTCCCGCTGATCTTCGGGCGCGAGGCCGGCTGGCCCGCCTGGACGTGGATCTGCCTCGCCGCGAGCGCCCCCGCGCTGGCGCTGTTCGTCCGGCGGCAGCGGCGCGTCGCGGCGCGCGGCGGGACGCCGCTGATCGACCCGCGCGTGCTCGCCCGGCCCGTCGTCGCCTGGTCGCTCGCGTCGATCGCGCTCGCGACGTCCACCTACTTCGCGATGCTGTTCACCCTCGCGCTCTACCTGCAGCAGGGCCTCGGGAAGAGCGCGATGTTCTCCGGCCTGGTGCTCGTGTCGTGGGTCGCCGCGTTCGGCGTCGCCGGGCCGCTGCTGCCGCGCCTCCCGGCCCGCGTCGCCGCCCACGCCCCGGTCGCCGGCTACCTGATCCTCGCCGCCGCGTACCTCGCCATCGGCCTGACCAGGGCGGACGGGGCGCTCCTCGTCGTGCTGCTCGGCTTCGGCGGCCTCGGGCTCGGGCTCGGCTTCGCGTCCCAGCTCGGGCGCGCCACCGCCGACGTCCCGGCCCGGTTCGCCCCCGACCTCAGCGGCGTCGTCAACACCAACTCGCAGCTGTCGGCCGTCGCGGGCGTCGCCGTCTTCGGCACCCTGTACCTCGGCCTCGGCGGCACGCCGCGGCACGCCTTCACCGTCGTGATGACCGTGTTCGCGGGCACCGCGCTCGCCGCGTGCGCCGCCGGGTTCGCCGGATGGGCCGCCGCGCGCCGCGAGCAGGCCCCGGGTCAGGGCAGCAGCCCGGCGCGGCGCGCCGACGTCACCGCCTCCAGCCGGGTGTGAGCGTCGAGCTTGCGCATCGCCGACCGCAGGTAGCTCTTCACCGTCTCCGGCAGCAGCCCGAGGCGGTCGGCGGCCTCCGCGTTCGTGCAGCCGATCGCGACGTACGACAGCACGTCCAGCTCGCGCGGCGACAGCACCGGACGCGGCGGCACCGCCGGTCCCGCGGCGTCCGGGTCGGGTCCGGCGGCGCCGGGGGCCAGCCCGGCGGCGGCGAGCCGCAGCGTCATCGCGCGCAGCCGGTCGCGGG
This sequence comes from Spirillospora sp. NPDC000708, assembly GCF_040299565.1. Lineage (NCBI taxonomy): Bacteria > Bacillati > Actinomycetota > Actinomycetes > Streptosporangiales > Thermomonosporaceae > Spirillospora > Spirillospora sp. NPDC000708. The sequence continues at coordinate 39,370 of NZ_JBEPCJ010000013.1, read as the reverse complement.
TCGGGCCGTCCGCCACCTGCTCGGCGAGCGCCCGCAGCTCGGCGTGCACCGCCCGGACCTCCTCCCACCGCGCCGCCGCGTCCGGCGGCTCCGGCGGGCGCCACGCCAGCGCCTCGTCGGCACGGTCCCGGACGGCGAGGTCCTGCTCCAGGTCGCGGGCCGCCTGCACCGCCGCGCCGACGATCCGGTCGGCGAGCGACAGCGGCTCGCGCAGCGCCCCGTACAGCACGCCGCGGACGCGCCGCCGCACCACCACCGGCACCGCCACGATCGACAGCAGCCCCTCGCGGCCGACCGGCTTGTCATAGTCGTGGCTGATGGACGCCGCGCACGGGTAGTTGCTCACCCACACCGGCCGGCCCGTCGCCATCGACTTGCCGCCGAGCCCGTTGCCGTGCCGGACGACGAGCCCGTTCAGCGAGTCGGTGGTGTTGCCGACCAGCTCGGTGATGCGCAGCCGGTCTCGGCCGCTGAGCGCGCCGCCGAACACCATGGGCAGGCCGGTCGTGCGGTGCAGCGTCAGCACCGCCGACCGGACCGCCCCGGCGTCGTCGCCCATGCCGCCCAGCATGCCCGCGCGGGACCGATCACGGAAGGTCACGCGCCCGGAAAAACGCGCCGGCCGGACCTCACGCGTGCTTCCGGGCGGCCACGTCGCCGAGCCCGAGGATGTCCACGGCCTCGGCCCGCATCTGCACCTTGCGGATCTTCCCGGTGACCGTCATCGGGAACTCGTCCACCACGTGCACGTAGCGAGGGATCTTGAAGTGCGCCAGTTTGCCGTGGCAGAAGTCGCGCAGCGCCTCGGCGGTGAGCTCCGGCGCGCCCTCGCGCAGCCGCACCCACGCCATCAGCTCCTCGCCGTACTTCTCGTCCGGGACCCCGATGACCTGCGCGTCCACGATGTCGGGATGGGTGTAGAGGAACTCCTCGATCTCGCGCGGATACACGTTCTCGCCGCCGCGGATCACCATGTCCTTGATCCGGCCGGTGATGTTGACGTAGCCCTCGTCGTCCATCACCGCCAGGTCGCCGGTGTGCATCCAGCGGGCCGGGTCGATCGCCTCGGCCGTCTTCTCCAGCTCCTCCCAGTACCCGAGCATCACCGAGTAGCCGCGCGTGCAGAACTCCCCGGGCGTGCCGCGCGGGACGGTGACGCCCGTCTCCGGGTCCACCACCTTGATCTCCAGGTGCGGCATCACCGTGCCGACCGTCGACACGCGGCGGTCCAGGGAGTCGCCCGCCCGGGTCTGCGTCGACACCGGCGACGTCTCCGTCATGCCGTAGCAGATCGCGACCTCCGCCATCCCGAGCCGGTCGATGACCTGCTTCATCACCTCCACCGGGCACGGCGACCCCGCCATGATCCCGGTGCGCAGGCTCGACAGGTCCAGGGCGTCGGCGGACGGCTCGTTCAGCACCGCGATGAACATCGTCGGCACCCCGTACAGCGACGTGCAGCGCTCCGCCGCCACCGCGTCCAGCGTCGCCTTCGGGTCGAACGCGGGCGCCGGGATGACGATGCACGCGCCGTGGCTGGTCGCCGCGAGGTTCCCCATCACCATGCCGAAGCAGTGGTAGAAGGGCACCGGCACGCAGATCCGGTCCTCCTCGTCGTAGCCGCACAGCTCCCCGACGAAGAACCCGTTGTTCAGGATGTTGTGGTGCGACAGCGTCGCGCCCTTCGGGAACCCGGTCGTCCCCGACGTGTACTGGATGTTGATCGGGTCGTCCGCGCCGAGGCCCGCGCCGATGCCGTGCAGCAGGTGCCGGTCGCCGGCGCGCCCCGTCGCCACCAGCGCGTCCCACGCGTCCGTGCCGATGAGGACCACGTCGGCCAGCGCGGCGCAGCGCGGCCGCACCTCCTCGATCATCGCCGCGTAGTCGGACGTCTTGAACGACGGCGCCGCGACGAGCGTGCGGATCCCCGCCTGGTTCAGCACGAACTCCAGCTCGTGCACCCGGTACGCCGGGTTGATGTTGACCAGGATCGCGCCGAGCTTCGCCGTCGCGTACTGGACCAGCATCCACTCCGCGCAGTTCGGCGCCCAGATCCCGACCCGGTCGCCCTTCGTCACGCCGAGGTCCCGCAGCCCGAGCGCGACCGCGTCGACGTCGGCGGCGAACTGGTCGTAGGTCCAGCGCCGCCCGGACGCCATGTCCACCACGGCCTCGCGGTCGGCGAACGCGGCGACCGTCGCGTCCAGGTTGGCGCCGATCGTGTCGCCGAGCAGCGGCGTCGCCGAGACGCCCGACGCGTAGGAGAGCGTCATCGCAGGTCCTCCTCACGGAACTCCCCGGGCGGCCGGTCGTCCGCGCCCGGATGCTTGCCGATCTCCGCCGTCCGCAGCTCCACCCGGCGGATCTTCCCGGAGATCGTCTTCGGCAGCTCGCCGAACTCCAGCAGCCGCAGCCGCTTGTACGGGGACAGCTGCGCCCGGCTGTGCTCGAAGATCGCCCTCGCGGTCTCCGCGGTCGGCTCCCAGCCCGCCGCGAGCGTCACGTACGCCTTCGGCACCGCGAGCCGCACCGGGTCCGGCGACGGCACCACCGCCGCCTCCGCCACCGCCGGATGCTCGATCAGCACGCTCTCCAGCTCGAACGGGGAGATCTTGTAGTCGGACGCCTTGAACACGTCGTCCGCGCGCCCGACATAGGTGATGTAGCCGTCCGCGTCCCGGGAGCCGATGTCGCCGGTGTGGTAGAAACCGCCCGCCATCGCCTCTTCGGTCCGCGCCTCGTCCCCGTGGTAGCCCGTCATCAGCCCGAGCGGCCGGTCCTCCAGGTCGAGGCAGATCTCGCCCTCCTCGCCCCGCTCCCCGGTCACCGGGTCGATCAGCGCCACCGCGTAGCCCGGCACGGGACGTCCCATCGAGCCCGGCTTCACCTCCTGGCCGGGCGTGTTCGCGATCTGGACGGTCGTCTCGGTCTGCCCGAAACCGTCCCGGATCGTCCGGCCCCACGCGTCCTTCACCCGCTGGATGACCTCGGGGTTCAGCGGCTCGCCCGCCGCGACCACCTCGCGCGGCGGCGTCGGCAGCCGGCCGAGGTCGGACTGGATCAGCATCCGCCACACCGTCGGCGGCGCGCAGAAGCTCGTCACGCCGCACCGCTCCATCGCGTCCAGCAGCCGGTCGGCGTCGAACCGCGTGTAGTTGAAGATGAACACGCACGCCTCGGCGTTCCACGGCGCGAAGATGTTGCTCCACGCGTGCTTCGCCCACCCCGGCGACGAGATGTTCAGGTGGACGTCCCCGGGCCGCAGCCCGAGCCAGTACATCGTCGACAGGTGCCCCGCCGGGTACGACGCGTGCGTGTGCTCGACCAGCTTCGGCTGCGCCGTCGTCCCGGACGTGAAGTACAGCAGCAGCGTGTCCGACGACATCGTCATCCCGTACTGGGAGAACGCGTCGCTTCCGTCGTAGGCGTCGGCGTACCGCAGCCACCCGTCGACCGGCTCGCCGACCGCGATCCGGGTGAACTCGCCGTCCAGCCCGGCGAACTTCCCGGCGTCGGACGAGCCCGCCACCACGTGGCGGGCCCGTCCCCGCGTCAGCCGGTCCTGGAGGTCCGCCGGGCCGAGCAGCGGCGTGCACGGGATCAGCACCGCGCCGAGCTTCATCGCCGCGAGGACCGTCTCCCACAGCTCGACCTGGTTCCCGAGCATCAGCACGATCCGGTCGCCGCGCCGCACCCCGGCCGCGCGCAGCATGTTCGCGACCTGGTTCGACCGCCGCGCGAGCTGCGCGAACGAGTACCGCTCCTCCGCGCCGTCCTCCTCGACGATCCACAGCGCGGGCGCGTCGTTCCCCTCGGCGATCTTGTCGAACCAGTCGAGCGCCCAGTTGAACCCGGTCAGCACCGGCCAGCGGAACTTCTCGTACGCGGTCGCGTAGTCGTCGCGATGCGCGAGCAGGAAGTCGCGCGCCGCACGGAACTCGACTGCGGGCATGGTCTCTCCTCGTAGCCGCACGGACACCTGGCACTCCCGCCCCACGGGGGCGGCCCCCGGTCTCCCGGGACGCCACCGCCCGAAAGGCGTGGTCAGGGGCATGGTCGGACATCCAGAGTGACCCACGCCACCCCCGAACGGGGGTACTCCTACCCGCGCGGCGCCGCCGCCGATCGCCGTAGGGTCGGTGAGCATGATCGCCTCCCACCTCGCCACCACCCGCGCCGGCTACGACTCCGTCGCGGACCTGTACGCCGACCTGTTCGGCACCGCGTTCCTCGACATGCCGTTCGACCTCGGGATGATCAACGCGTTCGGGCGGCTCGTCCGGGACGCCGGGCCGGTCGCCGACCTCGGCTGCGGCCCCGGGCACCTCACCGCCCACCTGCGCTCGCTCGGCTGCGACGCGTTCGGCGCCGACGTGTCCGCGGAGATGATCCGGATCGCCCGCGCGGCGCACCCGGGCGTCCGGTTCGACCACGTCCCGATGACCGAGGTGGACGTCCGCGACGGCGAGCTCGGCGGCGTCCTCGCCTGGTACTCGATCATCCACGCGCCGGTGGCGGACGTGCCCGGCCTGCTCGCCGCGTTCCACCGGATGCTGGCGCCCGGCGGGCACCTGCTGCTCGGCTTCTTCGCGTCCGACACCGCCGAGCCCGTCCCGTTCGACCACAAGGTGGCGCCGGCGACCCGCTGGCCCATCGACGCCCTCGCCGACCTGGCGGCCGGCGCCGGCTTCGCCGAGGTCGCGCGGCTCCGCCGCGAGCCCGGCGAAGGCGAGCGCCACCGCCAGGGCCACCTCCTCGTCCGCAAGTCAGCGCAGGAGGGCGAGGCGGAGGCGGTGTAGGCGGGCCGGGTCGCTGATCACGGTGAAGCCGGCGATCCGGCTGTCCTCCACGGCGACCTGGAGGACGGCCGCGAGGCGCCCGCGGGGGGCGACGACGACGCCGACCGCGCCGTCCACCAGGGCGAGACGGGCGTTCCGGGCGCGGACGGGGTTGGCGAGGGTCTCCCCGGCGATGCGGCGGGCGCCGCGGACCTCCGCCGCACCCTCGGCGCGCCGGAACGCGTCCGGCGCGAGGACCGCGAGCAGCGCGTCCATGTCGCCGGAGCGGGACGCGGCGAGGAACGCCGACACGGCCTCCCGCTGCCGCGCGAGGTCGGCGGCGGGCACCGACGGCGACCCCTGGACGCGCTGCCGGGCCCGGCTGGCCAGCTTCTTCGTGGTCTCCGGTGTCCGCTCGACGATCCCGGCGATCTCCGCGAACGGCACGGCGAACAGGTCGTGCAGCACGAACGCGACGCGCTCGGCGGGGCCGAGGCGGTCCAGGACGACGAGCATCGCCAGCCCCACCGAGTCGGCGAGGACCGCCTCCTCCTCGGGGTCGCCCCCGGCGTGCTCCGGCCCGTCCAGTCCGTCGAGGCCGCCGGGGTCCTCGCCGCGGCGCCGCCGCGACCGCAGCATGTCGAGGCAGATCCGCCCGGCGATCGTGGTCAGCCAGCCGGGCAGGTTCGCGACGCCCCCGGCGCCCGCCCGGGACGCCCGCAGCCACGTCTCCTGGACGGCATCGTCGGCCTCGTCCAGCGAGCCGAGCATCCGGTACGCGACCGCCCGCAGGTGGCCGCGGCACTCGTCGAACCGCTCGGCCAGCACCTGCTCGTCCATCGGTCCCCTTTCGTCGGCGCGGGTCGTCATAGCTGTGGGAACAAGGACGACACGAGAGCGAAGGAGACGCGCTCCACCATGCTATCGGCCCACGACCAGGTCACCTCGCTGCTGCACCTGGACTCCAGCCACTCCGGCGACTCCATCACCCGGCGCCTGTCCGCGCGGTTCGCGGACGCGTGGCGGGAACGGCACGGGACGTCCGGCTACCGGTACCGCGATCTCGTCGCCGATCCGGTGCCGCCGATCTCGGCGGCCTACTGCGAGCTCGGACGCCGCGTCGAGAAGAACGGCTACGTCCCGCCCGCAAAGGTCGACGCGCTCGTCGAGGGCGCCGCCGAGGAACGCGAATGGTCGCTGACCCTGCCGCTGATCGAGCAGTTCCTGGACGCCGGAACGGTGCTGATCGGCGCTCCGATGTACAACTTCTCGATCCCCGCGTCGCTCAAGGCGTGGATCGACCGGATCACCTTTCCCGGCGCGTACAACGACCCGGACACGGGCCGGAGCCTACTGCACGGCAAGCGGGTCGTCGTCGTGACGGCGCGCGGCGGCGCGTACGGTCCCGGTACGCCGCGCGAGGGCTTCGATTTCCAGGAGCCCTATCTGCGGGCCTATTTCGGCAATCTCGGTGTCGCCGAGGACGCCGTTTCCTTCGTCAACGCCGAAATGACCCTCGCCGACCTCGTCCCGCATCTGGCGCGATTCAGGGGAATGGCGGCACGGTCACTCGCCGAGGCCCGCGAGGCGGTGGTCGATCTGGCCGCGCGGTAGCGGCGCAGCCGCTACTTGGCGGGGGTGTAGGGCGGGGCTTCGCCCCAGCTCCAGTGGGGCATGGGCGCTTCGAGGGGCGGGGTCGCGCCCGGCTGGGAGTTCGCCAGCGCGATGCGGGTGCCCCACTCGATGTAGGACGCGAACGCGGCGCGGAACTCGGGGTCGGCGGGCAGTCCGGCCTCGTCCGCCGCGTCCATGAGCAGGCTCACCCAGCGGCGGCGCTGCGCCTCGGTGATCGCCTTGCCGAGGTGCTGCCGGACCATGTGGTGGTAGCCGCCGCGCTCGCGGCTGTAACGCTCGGGGCCCCGGAACACCTCGCCCAGCCAGATCGCGACCCATTTCGGGTGGTCCGGGGCCATGTGCTCGAAGAGGGGGCGGAGCAGGTCGTCCTTGAGGACGGCGGTGTAGAAGACCTCGGTGAGGCGCTGGAGGGCGTCGGCGCCGCCGGCCCAGTCGTACATGGTGGGGACGGACGAGCCCTTGCCGTGGACGGGCGTCGCCTCGTAGTGCCGCATCTCCTCGATCTGCTGGACGTACGGCTTGATCTCGGCGAAGAAGGCGGGGAAGTGCTCGCCGGAGCGGAAGCCCTGGGAGTGGTCCTCGGCGGACGTCCAGCGGATCCGCAGGATGTAGCACTCGGGCTCGTCGACGCAGCGGGTCAGCTCGTAGTCGACGCACTGAGGGGCGGCGGCGAGCGGGACGGCGGCGCGGGCGTAGGCGGCTTCGAACTCCTCCGCCCTCGCCCGGTCGATCCGGTAGCGGATGTACTCGACGATCACTGGGCCCCCAGGGGTGATCTTCCGGTCGGTAATCACTGTAACGCTGTAATCACCCGACCGGAAGACCGATGATCATTTCTCCGGGGATTCTCCCGAGGTTCGGCGGTACCAGGCGAGCCCGCCGCCCGCGACCACCACGACGGCGGCGGCCAGGCCGATCCACAGCCAGCCGGACGAGCCGCCGGAGCCGTTCCCGGCGGCCTTCGCGGCGGGCGCGGTCGCCCCGGGCGCGGTGCCGGCGGCGCCGGTGGACCCGGTGACGGTGAACGTGTAGGTGCCGCTGATCGGGTGGCCGTCCGGCGACACGACGCGCCAGCCGACCGTGTACACACCGTTCGGCAGCGTGCCCTTCACCGCCTCGGTGACCTTGTTGTCCACCGCCTGGGCCTTGCCCGCCTCGTGCCGCCCGCCGCCGGCGTCCGTCAGCACGACCTGCGGCAGCTGCACCGGGTCGGCGTACGTCAGGACGATCTGGGTCGGCGGCGCGACCGTCGCGTTCGCGGCGGGGTTCGCGCCGGTCAGCGACGTATGGGCGGAGGCGGGCGGGACGGTCAGCGCCAGCGCGGCGAGGGCCGCGGCGGCGCCGGCGGCGGTGCGCCGGACGGCCCGGCTCACGCCCGGCTCCGCGCCCGGGACAGGCCGTAGCCGCCGACCGCGATGCCGATCACGCCGACGCCGATGCCGGCGCCGCCGAGCACGCGGGCGGTGCCGTCGTCGGAATTCGCCTCCGCCTTGGCGGCGGGCTTGGACCGGGCGGTGAGCCCGGCGGCTGCGGTGTCGGAGGCGCCCTTGGGCGTCAGCTTGAGCGTGGGCGCCGGGTGCTCGGGCTCGTTGGTGCCGTCGCCCGGGTCCTGCTCCCACTTGACGACCTGGCCGTCGGAGTAGGTCTGGTCGGCCTTGAACGTCAACGTGTCGGTGTCGGTCGGCAGCGGGCCGAGCGAGACGTCGAACTCCTGGAACTGGCCGGGCTCGATCCTGCCGCCGGACCAGGTGATCTGCGTGACGGCCTTGGTCAGCTCGCCGCCCTCGGTCTTGACCGGCTTCGGCAGCGTGGACTCCACGACCTTCGCCGTCCAGCCGGGGACGGGCCGCACCGACACCGACGCGAGCGGGTGGTCGGTGGGGAGGTTCACCACGAGCTTGGTGGTGGCGGCGTTGTCCTCCTCGTTCGGCACCCGGAACGAGACCTTGGCGTAGGAGCCCTGCTCGGCGGTCTTCGGGTTGACGGTGACGTGCGCGGACGCGGCGGTCGCGAACGCGACCACGCCGGCGCCGGCGAGGACGGCGAGCGTGCCGAGCCGGCGGGCATGCGTGCGGGAAGGCAAGACGGAACTCCGTTCGAGTCGTACGGGAAGGGCCGGGCGCCGTGGATCCGGCGGCCGGTGACGTACGGCGCTCGCTCAGAGGTGGGCGAGCGCCCTCGAACGCGGAGGGGGTCCCCGCCGGACGACCTGGTGCCGGAGCGCGCGTCCCGTGGCGATCGCGCCGGCCGCCACCGGCACCACCGGGGTACGCAGCGGGCGCTCCGCCGGTTCGATCAGCAGCAGCGCGAGCAGCAGCCGGATCGGGCGGTCGGCGGCGGACGCGAGGCGCCGCGCGAGGGACCACGCGGCCCGCTCGCCGCGCCGCAGCCACCAGGCCGCGACCACGGCGGCGGCGACGTGCGCGACGGTCATGGACGTGCCGGAGCCGTGCATCGCGGGCGTCGCGGCGGCGTGTCCCGCGTGCGCGGCGGTGTCGCAGTCGCGCATGCCCTCGGTGGCGCTCGCGAACAGCGTGTGCAGCGCGAACTGGCCGCCGAGCAGCCCGCCCATGATCGTCGGGAGGGAGCGCTCGTGGCCGGCGAGGGCGGCGGCGACGGCGAGGGCCGCGCCGAACCCGGCGAGCACCGCCCAGCCCGGCACCGGCTCGTGCGACGCCAGGTCGTGGCCGACGGTCGCGAGCGCGACGCACACGGTCGCGAAGACGACCGCGCGCGCGGTGCGGAAGGCCGGCTGCCTGGGACGCGGGGACATGACGGGGACATCGTCCCACCCCGGTCCGCGGGCGCGCATCCGACCCCCGCGATCCGGTCCCGACGCGCCCTACATGTTGGGGTTGCGCAATGAGGATCAACAAGATGTAGGGTTCAATCCCGTGCTGGTTCGCCCCCGCCGCTCGCGGCGGGGGCGTCGTAAGAGGGAACCCGGTGCAAGTCCGGGACTGCCCCGCAGCGGTGAGCGGGAACGACCGCCGTCACAGGCACTGAACCGGATCGTCCGGATCGGGAAGCGACGGCCAGTAGGTCGTGCCTCCGGCAGGAGGCGCGGGTGCCCGCGAGTCCGAAGACCTGCCATGCACGCCGTACGTCCGAGGCTTCGCGGGTGAGCCGGGGGACGGTGCGCGGCAGCCTGCCGCCGCGCCCGTTCGCATGCCCTCGCGAGGCCGTCTCACGAGGGGAGAGAACGTGACAGTCACCATGCCCGCGGAGGCGCCGGCCGCCGAGCGGATCGCGGCCGAGGTCGCCGCGGCCTGCGCCGGCGTCGAGGGGACCGCGCCGGAACGGGTGCTCGGCGCGGTCCGGGCCGGGGACGGCGCGAGCGCCGCCGCCCTGCGGGACCTGGCGATCGGGGAGGCCGCCGCGCTGGTCGCGGTGGAGCCGGGGTACTCCCGGGTCGCCGCGCGGCTGCTGGCCGCCCGGATCCGCGACGAGACCGCCGAGGCCGGCGTCCGGGGCTTCGCGGAGTCCGTCGCCGCCGCGCACGCCGAGGGCCTCCTCGCCGACGGCCCCGCCGCGTTCGTCGCCGAGAACGCCGCCGCGCTGGACCGCCTCATCGACGAGGGTCCGGGGGGCGCGGGGGGTCGCCCCCCCTCGGGAGGCGCGGTCGAGGAGGCGGACGACCGGTTCGGATACTTCGGGCTCCGCACCCTCTACGACCGGTACCTGCTGCGGCATCCGCGGACCCGGCTCGTCCTGGAGCGGCCGCAGCACTTCTTCCTGCGGGTGGCCGTGGGCCTGTCCGACACCGTCGACGAGGCCGCCGAGCTGTACCGGCTGCTCAGCACGCTGTCCTATCTGCCCAGCTCGCCGACCCTGTTCAACTCCGCGGCGCGGCGCCCGCAGCTGTCGTCGTGCTTCCTGCTGGACTCGCCGCGCGACGAGCTGGAGGCGATCTACGAGCGGTACGGGCAGGTCGCGCGGCTCAGCAAGTACGCGGGCGGGATCGGGATCTCCTGGACGCGGGTCCGGTCGCGCGGGTCGCTGATCCGGGGGACGAACGGGCACTCGAACGGGATCGTCCCGTGGCTGCGCACGCTGGACGCGTCCGTCGCCGCCGTCAACCAGGGCGGCCGCCGCAAGGGCGCCGCGTGCGTGTACCTGGAGCCGTGGCACGCCGACGTCGAGGAGTTCCTCGAACTGCGCGACAACACCGGCGAGGAGGCGCGCCGCACCCACGACCTGAACCTGGCGAACTGGATCCCGGACGAGTTCATGCGCCGCGTCGAGGCGGACGGGACGTGGTCGCTGTTCGACCCGAAGGAGGTCCCGGAGCTGACGGACCTGTGGGGCGACGCCTTCGACGCCGCGTACCGGGCGGCCGAAAAGGAGGGCCGGTACGTCCGGCAGGTCCCGGCGCGGAAGCTGTACGGGCGGATGATGCGGACGCTCGCGGAGACCGGCAACGGCTGGATGACCTTCAAGGACGCCGCGAACCGGGCCTGCAACCAGACCGCCGAGCCGGGCCGGACCGTCCACCTGTCGAACCTGTGCACCGAGATCCTGGAGGTCACGGGCGATAACGAGGCGGCGGTGTGCAACCTCGGGTCGGTGAACCTGGCCGCGCACGTGTCGCCGTCCGGGATCGACTGGGACCGGCTCCGCGCGACCGTCCGCACCGCCGTCCGGTTCCTGGACCGCACCATCGACCGCGGCTTCTACCCGACGCCCGAGGCGGAAACGGCCAACCGGAAGTGGCGTCCCGTCGGCCTCGGCGTCATGGGTCTCGCCGACGTGTTCTTCACGCTCCGGCTCCCGTTCGACTCCGCCGAGGCCCGCGAGCTGTCCACCCGGATCGCCGAGGAGATCGCGCTCGCCGCCTACGCCGCGTCCGCCGACCTCGCCGAGGCGCACGGCCGGCTCCCCGCCTACGCCGAGACCCGCACCGCGCGCGGCCAGCTGCACATCGACCACTTCCCGGACGCCGCGCCCACCCGTCCCGCCGAATGGGACGCGCTCCGCGCCCGGATCGCCGACGTCGGGCTCCGCAACTCGCTGCTGATCGCGATCGCGCCGACCGCCACGATCGCGTCCATCGCGGGCTGCTACGAGTGCATCGAGCCGCAGGTGTCCAACCTGTTCAAGCGCGAGACGCTGTCCGGCGAGTTCCTGCAGATCAACGGGTACCTCGTCGAGGACCTGAAGTCGCTCGGGCTGTGGAACGACGCCGTCCGCGAGGCGATCAAGCGGGCGAACGGCTCGATCCAGGGCCTCGTCGACCTGCCCGAGGAGATGCGGGACCTCTACCGGACGGCCTGGGAGCTGCCGCAGAAGGCCCTCATCGACCTCGCCGCCGCCCGCACCCCGTACATCGACCAGTCGCACTCCCTGAACCTGTTCATGGAGACGCCGACGATCGGGAAGCTGTCCTCGATGTACGCCTACGCGTGGCGCAGCGGCCTCAAGACCACCTACTACCTGCGCTCCCGGCCCGCCACGCGGATCGCGCAGACGACCGTCGCCGCGGCGGTCTGCTCCCTGGAGAACCCCGAGACCTGCGAGGCGTGCCAGTAATGCCGCTGCTCGACCCCGGCATGGACCTGACCCTGCGGCCCATGCGCTATCCCGACTTCTACGAGCGCTACCGCGCCGCGATCCGCAACACCTGGACGGTCGAGGAGGTGGACCTCGCCTCCGACCTCGCCGATCTCGCCCGCCTCACGCCGGCGGAGCTGCACCTGGTGAACAGGCTCGTCGCGTTCTTCGCCACCGGCGACTCGATCGTGGCGAACAACCTCGTCCTCAACCTCTACAAGCACGTCAACGCGCCGGAGGCGCGGCTGTACCTGTCGCGGCAGCTGTTCGAGGAGGCCGTGCACGTCCAGTTCTACCTGACCCTCCTCGACACCTACCTGCCCGACCAGGACGAGCGGGCCCGGGCGTTCGCGGCGATCGAGCACATCCCGTCCATCCGGGCGAAGGCGGAGTTCTGCTTCCGCTGGATCGACTCGCTCGGCGCGCTGGACGAGCTGCGCACCGCCGCGGACCGGCGCGCGTTCCTGCTTAACCTGATCTGCTTCGCCGCGTGCATCGAGGGCCTGTTCTTCTACGGCGCGTTCGCCTACGTGTACTGGCTGCGCTCCCGCGGCCTGCTGAACGGTCTCGCGTCCGGGACGAACTGGGTCTTCCGGGACGAGTCCATGCACATGGAGTTCGCGTTCTCCGTCGTCGACACCGTCCGGGCGGAGGAGCCGGAGCTGTTCGACGCGGAGCTGACCGCGCAGGTCACGACGATGCTGGAGGAGGCCGTCGAGGCGGAGCTGGCGTTCGCGCGCGACCTGTGCGGCGACGGCCTGCCCGGGATGAGCGCCGGCGACATGCGCGCCTACCTGGAGTACGTCGCCGACCAGCGGCTCGCCCGCCTCGGCCTGCCGGTCCGCTACGGGACGGCGAACCCGTTCGCGTTCATGGAGCTGCAGGACGTCCAGGAGCTGTCGAACTTCTTCGAGCGCCGCGTGTCGGCATACCAGATCGGTGTGGAGGGCACCGTCGCCTTCGACGAGGCGTTCTGACGCCCCGCGGGCCCCGGCCCCGAACTTTCCGGCCGGGATACGCGTTGAACTGGGGAAGCTAGGCCGAGGAGGAAGAACATGGCTTCTCTCATCGACCGGATCATGAATTTCGTCCGGGGACCGCAGGGGCAGAAGGCCCGGGCGAAGGCGGAGCGGCTCGCGCAGAGCCCGCAGGCGCAGAAGGCGAAGGCCAAGGCGGAGCAGTTCGCGCACGGCCCGCAGGGCCAGAAGGCGCGGGCCAAGGCGGAGCAGCTCGCCCGCAGCCCGCAGGCGCAGAAGGCCCGCGCGAAGGCGGAGCGGTTCATCAACGACCCGCGCAACCATGAGAAGGCCCGCAACCTCCTCTCCCGCCTGCGCGGCGGTCCCCGCCGCTGACCGCGCGGACGGCCCGCCCCGATCCCGGGACGGGCCGTCCGGCGGCTCCGGCGTGGGGGCCGGCTCAGGTGTCGAGGTTGGCGAGGTAGGACTCGTTGCCCTGGGCGCCCGCCGCCGCGTCCGGGGGGACGATCTCCTCCAGCCGCGCGAAGACCGGCGCGTCCAGCGCCAGGTCCCCGGCGGCGGCGTTGGCGCGGGCGTTCGCGGCCTTGCGGGTCCCCGGGATCGGCAGCGCGCCGCGGTCGACCAGCCAGGCCAGCACGAGCTGCGCCGCCGTGACGCCCTGCTCGGCGGCGAGCGCCGCCACCCGGTCCGCGAGCGAGACGTTGCGCTCCACGTTGCCGGCCTGGAAGCGCGGGTTCCCGCGCCGCCAGTCGCCCGCCTCCAGGTCGTCGAAGCCGCGGACCTGGCCGCCGAGGAGGCCCCGCCCGAGCGGGCTGTAGGCGACGAACGCGACGCCCAGCTCCGCGCACGCCGGGATCAGCTCCTTCTCCGGCGCCCGCTGGAGCGGCGAGTACTCGGTCTGCAGCGCCGTCACGGGGTGGACGGCGTGCGCGCGCCGCAGCGTCCGCTCCGACACCTCCGACAGCCCGTACCCGCCGATCTTCCCCGCCTGGACGAGCTCGCCGAGCACCCCGGCCGTCTCCTCGATCGGGGTCGTGGGGTCGAGGCGGTGCAGGTAGTACAGGTCCACGTGGTCGGTCCGGAGCCGCGACAGGCTGGCGTCCAGGGCCCGCCGGACGTACTCGGGCCGCCCCATGCCGGGGACGAGGATGCCGTCCGCGTCCTGGTTCCCGCCGAACTTGGTGGCGAGGACGTACTCGTCCCGCCGCTTCTCCAGCGTGCGGCCGATCAGGGTCTCGCTGTACCCGGCGCCGTAGATGTCGGCGGTGTCGACGAACGTGACGCCGGAGTCCAGCGCGGCCAGGAGCGTCTCGGTGGCGTCGCGCTCCTCGACGCCGCCGTAGACGGGCGCCACGTTCATCGCGCCGAACCCCACCACCGACACCTGCGGGCCGCCCGTTCCAAGGGTGCGATAGCGCACTGGTCAGTCACCTCTCGTCTGTCATGGATGTGCTTTCACCCTGCCGCGCGCGCCCCCGGGCGACCAGTGCCCGCCGATGGCTAGGACTCAGAGGGCCACCGTCCGGAGGCACACTGGGCCTATGGCGACACGCGAGATGGCGGACTTCCTGCGTTCCCGGCGCGACCGCATCAGACCCTCGTCCGTGGGCCTGCCCGACGGCGGGCGGCGGCGCGCCCCCGGCCTGCGCCGCGCGGAGGTGGCGCTGCTCGCCGGGATCAGCCCCGACTACTACATGCGGCTGGAGCAGGGCCGCGGCATCCGCCCCTCGCCGTCGGTCCTGGACGGTCTCGCCCGGGCGCTCGTCCTCAACGACGACGAGCGCGACCACCTCTACCGGCTGGCGCTGTCGCTGCCGTCCCCGCCCTCCGCCGCCGCGGACGCCCCGGTGGCGGACGCCCCGGTGCACCCCACCGTGCGGCGCCTGCTGGACGAGATCGCCCCGGTCCCCGCCTACGTGATCAACCCCCGCCTGGACGTGCTGGCCTGGAACGGGACGGCCGCCGCGCTCATGCCGCACCTGGCGGAGCAGCCCGCGTCGCGCCGCAACATGCTCCGGTACGCGCTCTGCGACCCGCGCGCCCGCACGTTCTACGTGGAGTGGGAGGAGGTGGCCCGGCACGGCATCGCGCAACTGCGCACCGCCACCGGCCGCGACCCGGACGACCCCGCGACGCGGGCCCTGATCCGCGAGCTGTCACGGACGCCGCACTTCGGCACCTGGTGGGACCGGCAGGACGTCAAGGGCCCAGGCATGGGCCGCAAGGAGTACCGGCATCCGGTGGTCGGGCGGCTGGCCCTCGACTACATCGGCATGGTCCTCCCGGGCACCCCCGACCACCAGTTCGTCACGCTCACCGCCCCCGAGGACGGCCCCGCCCGAGCCGCCCTGGACGAGCTCGCCGCCCTGGCCCGCTCCCGAGCGCCGGCGCACATCGAATAAGCATCACTGAAGCTTTTCGCAGCAAAAAGTAACTGGATCTTCTCCGTGTGGTCCGGGACGGTGGCGGGATGGCCTCCCGCTCCGGTTCCGCTCACGTTCTCGCCCTGGCGGGCACCGTCGTGCTCTGGGCCTCGGCCTTCCCCGCCATCCGGGTCGGCATCGACGGCCTCGGCGTGGCGGCGCTGTCGTTCCTGCGGATCGCGATCGCGGCGATGGCGCTGGCCCTGGTGGCGCCGCTGGCCAAGGTGCGCCCGCCCCGGCGCCGCGACCTGCCGATGATCGCCTTGTGCGGGGCCACCGGCGTCACCGCCTACCAGGTCCTGCTCAACTGGGGCGAGGTCCGGGTGGAGGCCGGGACCGCGAGCCTGCTGATCGCGACCGCTCCCGTCTTCAGCGTCCTGCTGGGAAGCCTGCTCCTCGAGGAGCGGCCGACCCGCACCGTCATCGCCGGGAGCGTCGTCGCGCTCGCCGGCGCGGCCATGGTCGGCCTGGCCGAGGGCACCGGCGGGTTCACCGTCTCGGCCCTCATCGTCCTCGCCGCCGCCGTCGTCCAGGGGACCTACCACTTCGCGACCAAGCCCCTGCTCCGCCGCTACACCGGCCTGGAGGTCGCCACCTACGCGATGGCCGCGGGAACCGTCTTCGCGCTGCCCCTGGTCCCCGCGGCGTGGCCCGCGACGTTCCGCGCACCGGCGGACGCGTTGGCCTCCGCGGTCTACCTGGGGCTGCTGCCGTCCGCGCTCGGCTTCGTCATCTGGGCCTACGCGGTCGCCCGCCTGCCGCTCGCGGCCTCCACGGCGGCCCTGTACCTGGTGCCGCCGGTGGCGCTGATCGTCTCGTTCGCCTGGCTCGGCGAGGTGCCCCACCCCGTCGAGCTGTTGGGCGGCGCGGTCAGCGCGGCGGGGGTGATCCTCATCCACCGGCACAGGGCGGCTCCGGATCCCGGCGACGCCCCGGACGGCGACGTGCCCGAGGCCGTCGGGACACACTTGGAACCTCCGCCCCGATTCGAGCGAACCGAGTAAGGAGCCCGTCCGTGCTCGACGTACGCCGTCTGCGGATCCTCCAGCACCTGGCCGCCTACGGCACCGTCGCGGCCACCGCCGAGGCCCTGCATCTGACGCCGCCGGCCGTTTCCCAGCACCTCGCCGCCCTGCGGAAGGAGGCGGGCACGCCGGTGGTGGAGAAGGTCGGCCGCACGCTGCGGCTGACCGCGGCCGGAGAGCTGCTGGTGGCCCATGCCGAGATCATCCTGGCGGAGCTCGCGGCGGCCGAGTCCGGCCTGGCCGCCCTGCAGACCGGACGGCGCGGCATCGTGCGGATCGCCGCGTTCCCCTCCGCCGCCCGCGCCCTCGTCGCGCCCCTGTGGCGGCGCCTGGCCGAGACGGACGCCTCGCCCGCCCCTTCGCTGCGGCTCTCCGTCGTGGAACCCGACGAAGCCCTCGACCAGCTGCGCAAGCGCTCCACCGACCTCGCCGTGGTGCACAGCTACACCGTGCTGCCGCGCGACTTCCCCGCCGCATGCGAGCAGGCCGTCCTGATGGAGGAGCCGGTGCTGCTGGCCCTGCATCCCCGGCAGGCCGAGGATCTGCACCTGGCCCCCGGGCAACCCGCGGATCTCTCCCGGCTGTCCGATATGCCGTGGCTGACGCCCGGGCCGGAGACCTCCTGCCACGAGATGATCCAGCGCGCCTGCGGCATCGCGGGCTTCGTCCCGGACATCCGCGCCCGCGGCAGCGACTTCTCCGTGCTGGCCGCCCTGGTCGCGGCGGGAGCGGGCGCCGCCCTGATCCCTCGCATGGCGTTGCCGGAGACCACCGCGGCCCTCAGCCTCCACCCGCTGGTCCAGCCCGTCTCCCGGACCATCTTCACCGTCAGCCGGGCGGGCACCGCCAGGCGCCCCGACCTGCGGCGCGTCCTGGACCTGCTCCACGACCCGGCGGCCGTTCCCGGGGGAGCGCGCGACTGACCCCGTGCCGGATCAGTGCGGGCCGGCGGACGCGGTCAGGCGGTCGAGGAGGGCGGGGAGCTCGGCGAGGCGGTCCTGCTCGTCCGGGGTGAGGGCGGTGGCGATCGCGGCGGCGAGCCAGTCGCGGCGGGCGCGGCGGTCGCGGTCGAGGGCGGCGCGGCCCTCGGGGGTGATCGCGATGACGCGGCCCCGGCCGTCGCGGGGGTCGGGACGGCGGACGGCGTAGCCGAGGCTCTCGAGGTCCTTCACCGTGCGGCTCTGGCTCTGGTGCCGGACGCGGCGCCGCTGCGCGAGCGAGGCGATGCTCGCCTCGCCCTCGCGGTCGAGCAGCCCGAGCGTCTGCGCGACCGGCGGCGCGAGCGCGTCGGCCTGGGACCGGGCGGTGCGGACGAGCCCGCCGATGGACGTGCGCAGCCGCTCGGCGAGCTGGTCGTGGTCCGTCATGGCGGCCTCCGGGGTGCGGCGTCCCGCCAGTATATACAGCAAAGGTGTACAGTTTGAGCTGTAGATATGGCGGAACGGACAGGAAGGAAGGCCGCCCGATGCAGCTCACCAAGCACGCCCACGCCTGCGTCGTCCTCGAGAAGGAGGGCACGACGATCGTCCTCGACCCGGGGAAGTTCACCCCGGACGCGGAGGCCGCCGTCGCCGCCGCGGACGCCGTCCTGATCACCCACGAGCACTTCGACCACTTCGACGACGCGCTCCTCGGCGCCGCCCTCGACAAGCGTCCCGACCTGCACGTCTACGGTCCCGCCTCGGTGCGGGACAAGCTCGGCGAGCACGGCGGGCGGGTGCGGGCCGTCGCGTCCGGCGACGCGCTCTCCATCGGGGACTTCGCCGTCACCGTCCACGGCGAGCGGCACGCGGTGATCCACCCGGACATCCCGATCGTGGCCAACACCGGCTACCTGATCGACGGCCGGCTGTACCACCCGGGCGACGCCTACCACGTGCCGGACGTCCCGGTGGAGGCGCTGCTGCTGCCCACCAGCGGGCCGTGGACGAAGCTCGCCGAGGCCGTCGACTTCGTCCGGAACGTCCGGCCCAGCAGGCTGCTCCAGATCCACGAGCTGATGCTCAGCGAGCTGGGCCAGAACTCGGTCGCCGGAATGCTGAACAACCTGACCGGCCTGGAGATGACGCTCCTCGCCCCGGGGGACGCCCGCGAACTCTGAGCGGGCGCTAGACGAAGTCGGCGAAGTCCATGTTCGCGATCTCCAGGTTGGCGGCCATGCTCCCGGCCTCGTCGAGGGGGACGCGGGCCACCTGGCCGGGGGTGTCGTAGAGGTCGACGACGAGCAGCGGGCGGGCCGGATCCGCGAGGGCCTCCGCGTCCGCGAGCGCCACCATCGTGGTGTGGCCGTCCGGGCTCCGGCCGGGCGGCACGAGAGCCGGGACCTGGCCCGGCTGCAGGTCCGCGTAGGCGGGGTCGTCGACGACCACGGGGTCCAGGTCGACGTGGTCGCCGTACTCGCCGTCCTCGGGCTCCCCGTCCGGCTCCGGATCGGGGAGGGCGCCGAGCAGCGCGCGCCAGCCCGCGTCATCGAGGAAATCGGTGCGGACGAGGATCGTCCCGCCGCCGGCGGGCAGCCGCGGGAACGAGGTGCGGACGACCGCGGTCGGGGTGGGGGTCTCCGGGGCGCCGCCGTCGCCCCGGTACCTGCCGCACCGGTCCATGCCCTGGACGAGCTCGTCGAAGCGCAGGGCGCCGGACGCCAGGTCCGCCAGGACGCGGCCGAGGTCGTTCGCGGCGACCCGGACACCGCGTCCGGGGACGTCGCGCATGTCGACCACCAGCGGATCGTCACCGCCGAACACGACGGGGATGTCGGCGTGCACGATCACCTGCGGCGCCGGGCCGTCCGCCGCGGCCAGCGCGGGGAAGTCCCCGCCGTGCAGGTAGTCCCAGCCGGGGTGCTCGGCGAGGCGGAGCCGTACGCCGCCGTCCAGCGTGACCGTGTCGCCCTCGCGCCGTCCGCCCAGGGCGGTGAGGGCGCCGCCCCAGCGGGCCTTGCCGTCCTCGTAGGAGGTGCAGACGAGCAGCACCTCGCCGGGCGCGGGCGCGGGCAGCCTCGGGTGCGGCATGGGGCCTCCGTCGGAGTGGCAGGACGAGCCGTCGCGCCGATTCTGCCGGGGGCCTCGGACATCGGGCGCGCTTGTTGCAAGCTGGACGTAGGTGCGAATAATTTGCAATAGTGGCGGCATGGCCGACTACACGCTGCCCGACCTGCCGTACGACTACGCCGCGCTGGAGCCGGCGATCACCGGGGAGATCCTGGAGCTGCACCACTCCAAGCACCACGCCGCCTACGTCAAGGGCGCCAACGACACGCTGGAGAGGCTCGCCGAGGCGCGCGGCAAGGAGCAGTTCGGCGGGCTGGTGGGGCTGGAGAAGACGTTCGCGTTCAACCTGTCCGGGCACGTCCTGCACTCGATCTTCTGGGACAACCTGTCGCCGGACGGCGGGGACCGCCCGGACGGCGAGCTGGCCGCCGCGATCGACGAGCACTTCGGGACGTTCGACGCGTTCCGCAAGCAGCTGACGACCGCGACGTCCACCGTCCAGGGGGCCGGGTGGGGCGTGCTCGCGTGGGAGCCGCTCGGTGAGCGGCTCGTGGTCGAGCAGGTCTACGACCACCACGGGAACGTGGGCATGAACACCACGCCGCTGCTGGTGTTCGACGCCTGGGAGCACGCGTACTACCTGCAGTACCGCAACGTGCGGCCGGACTACGTCGAGAAGCTCTGGTCGCTGGTGAACTGGACGGACGTCAAGGCCCGCTTCGACAAGGCCCGCTTCGACAAGGCCGGCACCGCGTAGACGGCCGCCGCGCCGCGTCCCGAGACCACGGCGCCCTCCAGGCCGGGATCGTGCTCAGAACCCTTTCCCTGCGGCCCGGAGGGCGCCGTGCCGCGTGCCACCAGGGGATACCTAGACTGGCGCGCGTGATGAGCGACTACCCGCACCAGGTCAGCGTGCCGACGCGCTGGAAGGACAACGACGTCTACGGCCACGTCAACAACGCCGTGCACTACTCGCTGATGGACACCGCCATCAACGAGTGGATGATCGGCAAGGCGGGGTTCGCGCCGCTGGACGCGCCGTCGATCGCGCTCTGCGTGGAGTCGCACTGCCAGTACAAGGCCGAGGTGTCGTTCCCGGACACGATCCGTCTCGGCCTCCGCGTCGGCAAGCTCGGCACGTCCAGCGTCCGCTGGGAGATCGGCATGTACCGGGCGTCCGACGACGCGCTCATCGCCGAGGGCCACTTCGTGCACGTCTTCGTCGACCGGGAGACCCGCCGTCCCGTGCCGATCGCCGAGCCGATGCGCACGGAGATGGCCAAGCTCGTCGTGGCGTGACGGCGTCCGGGGCCGCGCGTCCGGGGCTGGTCAGCGCCGGTTCAGCAGGGAATGGCGCCGGCTGTAGGCGAAGTAGACGGCGCAGCCGATCAGGAACCACACCACGAACCGCACCCAGGTCTGCCACTGCAGGAACGTGATCAGCCAGACCGAGAAGACGACCCCGACGGCGGGCACCACCGGCATCCCCGGCGTCCGGAACTCGCGCGGCAGGTCGGGGCGCCGGTAGCGCAGCACGATCACCGCGACGCACACCACGATGAACGCCAGCAGGATCCCGATGTTGGTGAGCTCCGCCGCCTCCGCGATCGGCAGGAACCCCGCGATCAGCGCCGACCCGAGCCCCAGGATCCAGGTGATCCGCGTCGGGACGTGCCGCGCCGGGTGCGTCCTCGCGAACCAGCCGGGCAGCAGCCCGTCCCGGCTCATCGAGAACCACACCCGCGTCGCGCCCATCATGAACGTGAACAGCACCGTCAGCACGCCCAGGATCGCGCCGACCGCGATGACGATCCCGACGGTGTCCAGCCCGACCGACTTGAACGCCGAGGAGAACGCGGCGTTCGGGTTGATCTCCCGGTAGTCGACCATCCCGGTCAGCACCAGGCACGCCAGCACGTACAGCACCATCGAGATCGCCAGCGAGTAGATGATCGCCTTCGGCATGTGCTTGCGGGCCTCCCGCGACTCCTCCGCCGCGGTGCTCATCGCGTCGTAGCCGAAGACGGCGAAGAAGACCGTCGCGGCCCCGGTGAACGCGCCGGACAGGCCGAACGGGAAGAACGGCGAGTAGTTCCCGCTCCGGATCTTGAAGACGCCGACCACGATCACCAGCAGGACGATCGCGACCTTCAGGTACACCAGCACCGTCTCGAACCGCGCCGCGCTGCGCATCCCGAGGTTCAGCACCCACGCGATCAGCAGGCACAGCAGTGCCGCGAACAGGTTGACCTTGTAGCTGCCGCCCGCCACGTCCTTCGGCTCGGTCCCCGGCGCGCCGCTCATCCACAGCGGCAGATGGACGTGCATGAACCCGAGCAGGTCGTCGAAGTACCCGGATATCCCGATCGCGACCACCGCCACGATCGCGGTGTACTCCAGCAGCAGGTCCCACCCGATCGCCCAGCCGGTGAACTCGCCGAGCACCGCGTACCCGTAGGTGTACGCCGACCCCGCCTTGGGGATCAGCCCCGCGAACTCGGCGTACGAGAACGCCGCCGCCGCGCTCGCCACCCCGGCGACGAGGAACGAGATCAGCACCGCCGGCCCGGCCTTCTCGTTCGCCACGGCCCCGGCCAGCGAGAAGATCCCCGCGCCGATGATGCCGCCGACCCCGATCGCGGTCAGCTGCCACAACCCGAGCGTCCGGGTCAGGCCCGCGCCCCCCGACTCGTCCTCGATCTGCTCGATCGGCTTCCGCCGGACCATCCCGTCCAGGACCGAAGGCATGCAGCCACCTCCCAGGCACCGTCGCCACGGCAGATCATGTGCCCCAGCCCCGCGCCGCAAACCCGCCGGCGGCCGGGTCGGTGGCGGCGTCGTAGGTGTGCTGGGCGGTGATGATCTCGGCGGCGTGCTCGCGGATCCAGCCGGTCAGGCCGCGGAGGGGGACGGTGATGCCGCGGCCCAGCGGGGTGAGGGCGTAGGTGACCGAGGGCGGGACGGTCGGCTCCACGGTGCGCAGGACGAGGCCGTCGCGGACGAGGGTGCGGAGGGTCTGCGACAGCATCTTCTCGCTGACGCCCTCGATGCGGTCGCGGAGCTCGTAGAAGCGCAGGTCGGAGGAGTCCAGTGCGGTGAGGACGAGGATGCCCCAGCGGCGGGTCACGTGGTCGAGGACCACCCTTGCGGGGCAGTCGCGCCGGAAGACGTCGTCCATCAGGGCACCTACTCTCGGCGCATGGGCTTACCTTTCGGTACGTACTTTCGAAAGGTTAGCCCCTCTCCTAGCGTGGGCGGCATGGAACCAGTCGCGCTCGTGACCGGTGGGGGCCGTGGCATCGGCGCCGCCACCGCAAGGGAACTCGGCCGCCGCGGATACCGCGTGGTCGTCAACTACCACCGCGACCGGGCGTCGGCGGAGGCCGTCGCCGCGGAGGCGGGCGGGACGGCGATCCGCGCCGACGTCCGGGACCCGGCCGAGGTGGCGGCGCTCGTGGCCGCGTGCGGGCCGGTCACCGCCCTGGTGTGCAACGCGAACATCGATCCGTCGTTCGGGCCGGTGCGGTCGCTGCCGTGGGAGGCGTTCATCGGGAAGGTGGAGGGCGAGCTGGCCGCCGCGTACCACGTGACCCAGGCCGTCCTGCCGGACATGCCGGAGCACGGGCGGATCGTCTACGTGTCGAGCCTCAGCGCCGACCTCACGCGGCCGATGACCGGCGCGCACACGACGGCGAAGGCGGCGCTGGACGCGTTCGCGCGGCATGTGGCGGCGGAGGCGAGCCCGGTGGCGGTCAACGTGGTCGCGCCTGCGGCGGTGCGCACCGAGGGGTCGTCGGCCGCGCGGACGCCGGAGATCGAGGCGGCGCTGGCCGGGCGGTCCGTGCTGGAGCGGATGGTGGAGCCGGACGACGTGGCGGCGGTGATCGCCGCGGTGGCGGACGGGGCGCTGCCCGCGGTGGCGGGCGCGCGCATCCCGGTCGACGCGGGGTTCCGGGTGCTCGCGGCGCCGTGAGCGGGCTCCGCGAGGGCGGCGGGCGCGAGGGCGGCGGGCGCGAGGGTGGCGGGCGCGGCGGTCAGGGTTGGAGTTCGCTGGTGAGGAGCCGGGCGAAGTCGGTCTCGAAGGTCTCGTAGCCGCCGCGGAGGGCGTCGCCGGGCCAGCCGGGCGGGAGGAGTTCGGGCGGCAGGATCGGGTCGCGGAGCAGGTGGCGGAGGGCGGCGGCCGCGAGGGTGAAGCGCTCGGCGATGCCGTCGGCGCCGGCGAGGGCGGCGCGGAGCGCCTCGGCGGTGGCGGCCCAGCCGTCGAGGTCCCAGAGGGTCCGGGCGAGGGCGGCGGGGTCCTGCTCGGGGCGGCCTTCGAGGAAGGTGCACTGGCGGACGACGGTGCCGGGGCGGGGCCGGTCGAGGTTGGCGGGGCGCAGCCAGGTGCCCTCGCGCAGTTCGGCGAGGCGGAGCGCGGACATGGCCTGCCGGAGCGCGGCGCGGTCGGCGGCGGGGCGGCGCTCGGCGGTGATGACGGCGATCTCCCAGGCGCCGTCCCAGGGGCGGGTGCGGGGGCGGCGGCTCTCGTCCTGGCGGGCCTGGCGCTCCAGGAGCCGGTCGGTGAGGGCGTACCGGCCGTCGGTCTGGACGAGGTCGCCGGAGGTGACCATGCGGGAGAGCGCGACGCGGACGGTGCCCTCGGCGATGCCGAACAGGTCGCCGACGCGGACGAGGTGGCGGGCGGCGAGGCGGGGCGGGTGGACGCCCAGCAGGGTGCTCAGCACGACGGAGCGTGCCGTGAGCGGGCGGATGTTCAGCGTGTCCATGGCTGCTGCGGACTTTAGCCGGTGCGGGCCCGGCGGAGCGGGCGGTCCGGGTGCGGCCGCCGGTGAGATTACAGCCTTACATCACGTGAAATGGAAGCGTAATGTCCGGGGCATGGCCTCTTACCTGATCGAGCCGTTCGACCGGCTCCCCTTCGGCGGCGCGGACAAGGCCCGCCGGTACGCGACGGAGCGCTACCAGGGGGCGGCGGGCCTCAACTGGTACGACTGCGACCCGACGCTGCGGTTCCTGATGCGGCGCCACCTCGGCGACGGCTTCGGCTGGGCCGAGCCCCGGCTCCGCGAGCTGGGCGCGCTCATGGGCGGCCCGGTCAACGCGTGGGCGGAGGAGACCGACCGGAATCCGCCGCGGCTGGAGAAGTACGACCGGTGGGGGCGCGACGTCAGCGAGGTCGTCATGCCGGGGTCGTTCGAGGCGGCCCGGCGGGAGCTGGTGGCGACGTCGTTCACCCGGCCCGCCTTCGTCGCGGAGGCGAAGGCGAACGGCGTGGACCCGGCGCCGCTCGGCGTCGCCTGGAGCTACCTGCTCGACCAGGCCGACATCGGCATGGCGTGCGCGCTCGGCACCGGCGGGGACATGGTCGTCGGGCTCACCGAGCTGTTCGCGCCGGACGAGGTGAAGGAGCGCGTCCGGGAGCTGTTCGCGGCGGGCGCGTTCTCCGGCGAGGCGGCGCAGATGCTCACCGAGCGGTCGGGCGGCTCCGACCTCGGCGCGCTGGAGTCGACGGCGACGCGGGACGGCGACGCGTGGCGTCTCAACGGGTTCAAGTGGTTCGCGTCGAACGCCAACGGGTCGGCGTTCGTCGTCCTCGCCAAGCCCGAGGGCGCGGTGGACGGGGTGCGCGGCATCGCGCCGTTCCTGGTGCTGCGGGAGCGGCGGGACGGGACGCGCAACGGGGTGCGGATCCGCCGGCTGAAGGACAAGCTCGGCACCCGGTCGGTGGCGTCGGCGGAGATCGAGTTCACGGACGCGGAGGCGTTCCTGCTGGCTCCGGCGTCGAGCGCGGGCGAGGGCGGGGACGGCAAGGGCCTCGCGCGGATGATGGAGCTGACGAACGGCGCCCGGCTCGGCATCGCGATGATGGGGCTCGGTTGCGCGCGCCGGTCGCTGGTGGAGTCGCTCTGCTACACGCGGGCGCGCGAGGCGTTCGGGGCGTCGCTGGACGAGCAGCCGCTGATGCGCCGCAAGCTCGCCGAGATGATCGTCGAGACCGAGGCCGTCCAGGCGCTGGTGTTCGACGGGTACCTCGGGCGACCGAGGCTGCGGGTCGGGGCGGCGCTGGTGAAGCTGCGCGCGGCGCGGCTCGGCGTGACCGCGGCGAGCGACGCGATCGAGATCCACGGCGGCAACGGGTACATCGAGCAGTGGCCGGTCGCCCGCATCCTGCGGGACGCGCAGGTCAACCCGATCTGGGAGGGCGGCGACAACATTCTCTGCCTGGACGTCCGCCGCGCCATCGAACGCGACGACGCGCACGAGCCGTTCCTCGACCGGCTCACCGAGGCCGTCGCGAGCGCCCCCGGCGGCGACGACGCGACCGCCGAGCTGGTGACCGCGCGGATCGGGCACCTCCGCGAGGCGATCGGGAAGTGGCGCGGCCTCGACCGGGCGACGGCGGAGGCGCGCCTGTACCCGCTCGCCCAGTACATGGCCGACGTGTACGCGGCGGCGCTGCTGCTGGAGCAGGCCGGCTGGGAGCGCGCCGACTCGGGCACCGACCGCAAGGCCCTCGTCGCGCGCCTCTACGCTCGGAGGCACCTCGCCGACGCGGGCCCGCTGCGGGCGATCGACGCGCCGGCGGAGGACCTCGAACGCTTCAAGGACCTGGCGGACGGCGCGTTCGTCCGCGCGGAGGAGTGACATGCGCGTCAGGAGCGAGCGCCGCGGGCCCGTGACGACCGTGATCATGTCCCGTCCGGAGGCGCGCAACGCCGTGGACGGGGCGGTGGCGGACGGGCTCGCGGCGGCGTTCCGGGCGTTCGACGCCGACCCGGACGCGAGCGTCGCCGTCCTGTGGGGCGAGGGCGGGACGTTCTGCGCGGGCGCCGACCTGAAGTCGATCGGCACGGAGCGGAGCCCGCGCGTGGACGCGCCGCCCGCCGACGGCCCGCTCGGCTGCACGCGGATGCGGCTGTCGAAGCCGGTGGTCGCGGCCGTCGCGGGGCACGCGGTCGCGGGCGGCATGGAGCTGGCGCTCTGGTGCGACCTGCGGGTCGTCGAGGAGGACGCGACGTTCGGCGTGTACTGCCGCCGCTGGGGCGTCCCGCTGGTGGACGGCGGGACGGTCCGGCTGCCGCGGCTGATCGGGACGAGCCGCGCCATGGACCTGATCCTCACGGGCCGTCCGGTCGGCGCGCGGGAGGCGTTCGACATCGGCCTCGCGAACCGGCTCGTCCCGCCGGGGACGTCCCGGGAGGCGGCGGAGGATCTGGCGGCGGACCTCGCCCGCTTCCCGCAGGCGTGCCTGCGCAACGACCGCATGTCCGTCCTGGACGCGGAGGGCCTGCCGGAGGACGAGGCGCTCGCCGTCGAGTACCGGCACGGCCTCGGCTCCCTGCGGGACGCGCTCGACGGCGCCGGGAGGTTCACCGCGGGCCACGGCCGCCACGGGGATTTCGGCGACCTGGGCTGACGGCGCTCGCACCGCCGCGCCCGCCCGCCGCGCCCGCCGCGGGACGGGCGGGAGGCGGGCGCGAAGGCCGCCGCGGAATGCCCGGATCGCTCTATCATGTCGGCCGGTGGACAGCCGGTTGAAGAGCCTGGGCGCGCACGACCCCGCACGGGTGGGACCGTACCGGTTGCTGGCGGTGCTCGGCAGCGGCGGGATGGGCCGCGTCTACCTGGGGCGGTCCCCGGGGGCGCGGGCCGCGGCCGTCAAGGTGGTGCGTCCCGAGCTGTCCGGCGACCCGGCGTTCCTGGCGCGGTTCCAGCGCGAGGTGGCGGCGGCTCGCGCGGTCGGCGGCGCCTTCACCTCGCCCGTCCTGGACGCCGACCCCTCGGCGGATCCGCCGTGGCTGGCCACCGCGTTCGTCGCCGGGCCCCCGCTGAGCGACGCGGTGCGGGCGCACGGCCCGCTGGAAGAGCCGGTCGTGCGCGTCCTCGGCGCCGCGCTCGCCGAGGCGCTGGCGGCGGTGCACGCGGCGGGGCTCGTCCACCGCGACCTCAAGCCCGCGAACGTGCTGCTCGCCGCCGACGGCCCCCGGGTCATCGACTTCGGGATCAGCCGGGCGCTGGACGGCACGGCGGTCACCCGCAGCGGCGCGCTGGTCGGGTCTCCGGCGTTCATGGCGCCCGAGCAGGTCGCCTCGGGACGCCGCGCGGGGCCCGCCGCCGACGTGTTCGCGCTGGGCGGCGTGCTGGTGCACGCCGTGACCGGCACGCCGCCGTTCGGCACCGGGGCGGTCCCGGCCGTGCTCGCCCGCGTCGTCGGGGCGGACCCGCGCCTGGACGGCGTGCCGGACGGCCTGCGGCCCGTGGTGGCCGCGTGCCTGGACAAGGATCCCGGCCGGCGCCCGTCCCCGGAGGAGCTGGTCGAGCGGCTCGGCGGGGCCGATCCGGGGGAGTGGTGGCCCGCGCCGGTCCGCGCGGAGATCGCCGCGCGCGCGGGCGAGGCGTCCGCCCTGCTCGCCGCGCCGCCCCTCGCTCCGCCCGTCCCGGACGGGATCCCGACGCACCCGGGGGCGGCCGAAGACGACGCGCCGACGGTGCGCGAGCCGTCGCCGACGCGCATTCTGACCGAACCTCCCGGCCGCCGCCGCTTCCTGGTCGTGGCCGGTGCCGCCGCGGGGGCCACCGCGGCGGCGGGCGTCACCGGATGGCTGCTGCACGACCGCGACTCCGACCGGCCGCACGGCCCGCGCTCCGCGACCGTCGGCGCGCCCCAGGGACCGCGCCCGCTCTGGACCTACACCCCGGCGCTGGACGACCTGGTGCCGAACCCGCCGACCGTCGTGCGCGGCGGCACGGTCCTGCTCGGCGAGACGTCCGGGCTCACGTGCCTGGACGCCGCCACAGGCGCCCGGCGATGGGCGGTCCGCGTGGACGCTGGATTCGACCACGTCGAGGTCTCCGGCGACACGGTGTACGGCCGGGCGCGCGACGGCGAGCTGTTCGCGTTCGACGCCGCCACCGGCGAGCGCCGGTGGCGGGTCGCCGGTGACCGCCTTCCCCTGCGTCCCGACGACGACGTGGCCGGGGTCGCGGGCACGCTCATGATCGGCCGCCGGTATCCCACGGGCGAGGGCCCGGCGTCCGTCCGGGCGTTCGAGGTGCCGGGCGGGCGGACGCGGTGGCGGCTGGAGGTGGCGTCCCGGCTCATGCCCGTGCTGGCGGCGGGCCGCCTGCTGGCGGCCGGGAAGGGCGCCGTGCTGGCGGTCGACGCGGCGACGGGGCGGCGGATGTGGCGGACGCCGCTGGCCGAGGACCCGCCGTCCCTCCAGGTGTCCGAGTCGGCCGTGCTGGTCCCGGGGGCCGGCACGCTCACGGCGTTCGCGAGCGGCACCGGAGCGCGGCTGTGGACCGCCGGAGGGTTGGGCCGGCTCCTGCCGACCGTCCTCGCGGCCGCCGGGAACCTGGTGTGCGTCGCCGACGGCCCCACCGCGATCGGCCTGGACGCGCGCACGGGGAGCGTCCGGTGGCGCACCCGGCTGCCCGCCGCCCCGGCCGCCGCGACGCCGCCGTGGTCCCCGGCGCTGGTCGCCGTGCCGCTCGCCCCCGATGACGCGCAGGCCCGGGCCGGGGCCGGCGCCGGGCTGGCGTCGCTGGACCCGGGCGGCGGCCGCGTCCGCTGGACGTACCGCGTCCCCAACGACGCCGTGACCGAGTGGGACGTGCGGACCGACGGCGCCCGCGTGTACGCCTTCGACGGCAGGCGGCTGCTGGTGTTCCGAGGATGACGGCCGACGCGGAGAGGACCGGAGTGCGGAGAGGACCGGAGTGGAGATGACGGAGCCGCTGCGCCCCGAGGACCCGGAGACGCTCGGGCCGCACCGCATCGTCGGGCGGCTGGGGCAGGGCGGGATGGGGAGGGTCTACCTCGCGCGCTCCCGCGCCGGGCGGCTGCTCGCGGTGAAGGCCGTCCACGCCGAGTACGCCGACGACCCGGCGTTCCGCGCGCGGTTCCGGCGGGAGATCGACGCCGCGCGGCGGGTGGCGGGGGCCTTCACCGCGCCCGTCGTCGACGCCGACCCGGACGGATCGCCGCCGTGGCTCGCCACCGCGTACGTGCCCGGGCCGTCGCTGCGGGACGCGGTGCTGCGGCACGGCCCGCTGCCGGAGGGCACGGTCCGCGCGCTCGGGGCCGGGCTCGCCGAGGCGCTGGCCGCCGTGCACGCGGCGGGGCTCGTGCACCGCGACCTCAAGCCGTCGAACGTCCTGCTGGCGGCCGACGGGCCGCGGCTGATCGACTTCGGCGTCAGCCGGGCGGTGGACGACGCGGCGCTGACGGCCGCCGGGGCGGTCGTCGGCTCGGCCGGGTACCTGTCGCCCGAGCAGGCCGCCGCGGACGAGGCGGGCCCGGCGTCCGACGTGTTCTCGCTCGGCGCGACCCTCGCCTTCGCCGCGACCGGCCGCCCGCCGTTCGGCGACGCCCGCCTGGAGGTGCTGCTCTACCGGGTCGGCCACGAGGACCCCGACCTGGCCGGGCTGCCGGGACCCCTCCGCGACGTCCTGGCCGCCTGCCTGCAACGGGATCCGGAGCGGCGGCCGCCCGTCGGCCGGCTGCCCGCGTTGTTCCTCCCCGAACCCGGCGCCGCCCCGGCTCCGGCGCGGCACTGGTTGCCGGACCCGGTCGCGGCCGAGGTGGCGGAGTGGCTCGCGGACGCCGCCAACGCCGGGGACGGCACGTCCGGTGGCGGAGGGGTCGGCCGCCGGTGGCTGCTGGCGGGGCTGGCGGCCGCCGGGGTCGCGGCGGCGGCGGGCGGCGTGATCGCCTTCGCGTCCCGCGGCGGCTCGGCGCCCCGGCCCCGGCCGTCGGCCGAGCCGAAGGTCACCCCGCGCCCGCTCTGGAGTGCGCGGGCCGAGAACCCGGACGGCCTGGCGATCGCGGACGGCCTGGTGCTCTACGCCACCGGCGCGTTCTCCGCGGACCTCGTCGCGCTCGACCTGAGCACGGGACGGCGGCGGTGGCGCAAGGGCGGGCTGCTGTTCGCCGACCAGCCCGGCGGGGAGTGGGCCCGGCCGCCCGTCGCGGCGTCCGGCAGTGCCCTGTACGCCGCGCTGGGGTCGCTCGACGACGGCGCTCCGATGCGCGCCCTCGACCCGGCCACCGGCGCCGTCTGGGCGACGATCGAGCTGCCCGGCGACCTCGGACCGGGCCTCGTGTGGGGAGCGCAGGGACCGGTGGTCTTCTGCAGGTCCTCCGGCGCCGCCCGCGCCCTGATCGCGGTCGACGCGGCGTCCCGGAAGGTCCTCTGGTCGTACCAGGGGCAGAGCGCGATGGACGAGATGATCACCGTCCCGCCCGCCGGGGGCCTGGTGTTCCGGACCGAGCGGTCCGGGACCGTGCACGCCCACGCGGTCGCGGACGGCACCGAGCGCTGGCAGGCCCCGACCGACACGGCCGCCGGCGGCCGGCCGGTGATCGCGGCCGGGGACGCCGTCTACGTGTCAGGGGGCTACCTGTACTCGCTGGACGCCGCGACCGGGCGCCGGCGCTGGGCGTTCGCCACCGGGACGGACGGGCGTGCCGCCGTCCGGGGCGGCGACGTCTTCGTCACGCTGCCCCGCCTCACCGCGCTCGACGCGCGCACCGGCGCGCCGCGCTGGCAGGTGGAGGCGGGCGGGACGCTCGGGCGCCTCGCGATCTGCGAGGACCTGCTGCTCGCCGTGGACCTCGACAGGGAGCACCCTGCCGTGCACGGCTGGGAGGCGGGCACGGGGAAGCGGCGCTGGGAGTATCCGCTCCCCGCGGACGAGGGCGGGAACCCCTACCGCTCCGTCGAGACCGCCGGAGACGTGTTCGCGATCCGCCACGGTTCGGCGATCGACGCCTTCCAGGTCACCTGACCCGGCGCCGCCCCGGGAGTAACCCTGCACTTACGGTCCGGGGCGCGCCGTTCTAAGCTCGACACCGACGACCCGAAGGAGCGGTATGACCCTGAGCGTGGACGAGGCGGGCCGGGCGCTCGCCGACCCGAAGGCGTACGCCGACGAGGCCCGGCTGCACGAGGCCCTCGCGCTGCTGCGGCGGGAGTCGCCGGTGCGGTGGGTGGACGCACCGGACTACAACCCGTTCTGGGCGATCACGAAGCACGCCGACGTGCTGGAGATCGAGCGGAACCACGAGATCTTCCTGAACGCCCCGCGCCCGCTGCTCGGCACCGCCGAGTTCGACGAGCTGAACCGGGAGCGCGCGGAGCAGGGCATCGCGCTGCGCACGCTGATCCACATGGACGACCCCGACCACCGGGTGATCCGGGCGATCGGCGCGGACTGGTTCCGGCCGCGCGCGATGCGGGCGCTCGAACCGCGCGTGAAGGAGCTGGCGAAGCGGTACGTCGACCGGATGGTGGAGCTCGGCGGCGAGTGCGACTTCGCCCGGCAGGTCGCGGTGCACTTCCCGCTGTACGTCATCCTGTCGCTGCTCGGCCTGCCGGAGAGCGACTTCGACCGGATGCTGAAGCTGACGCAGGAGCTGTTCGGCGGGGACGACGACGAGCTGCAGCGCGGCCAGACGAACGAGGAGAAGCTGCAGGTCCTGCTGGACTTCTTCGCCTACTTCCAGGGGCTGACGGAGGAGCGCCGCAAGCACCCGACCGACGACCTGGCGTCCGCCATCGCGAACGCGCGGATCGACGGGGAGCCGCTGAACGACTTCGACACCGCGTCCTACTACGTCATCATCGCGACGGCCGGGCACGACACGACCAGCGCGACGATCGCGGGCGGCCTCCAGGCCCTCATCGAGCACCCCGAGCAGCGCAAGCGGCTCGCGGACGACCCGGGCCTGATGCCCCTCGCCGTGGACGAGATGATCCGCTGGGTCACCCCGGTGAAGGAGTTCATGCGGACCGCGACCCGCGACTACGACCTGCGCGGCGTGACGATCCGGGAGGGCGACGCGGTGCTGCTGTCCTACCCGTCGGCGAACCGCGACGAGGACGTGTTCGACGACCCGTTCTCCTTCGACGTCGGGCGCGACCCGAACAAGCACCTGGCGTTCGGGTTCGGCGTGCACTACTGCCTGGGCGCGGCGCTGGCCCGCATCGAGGTCCGCGCCTTCTTCGAGGAGCTGCTGCCGCGGCTGCGCTCGATCGAGCTCGCGGGACCGGCGGAGAGCATCGCGACCACGTTCGTCGGCGGGCTGAAGCGGCTGCCCGTCCGCTACTCGCTGGACTGACGCGCCCGCCTCCCCGCCGCCCGCCCGGGACCGCCCGCCGCCCGGCACCGGCCGCCCGACACCCGCCGTCCTGACAGGAGAGCCCCAGTGCAGATCGACGCCGCGGTGCTGCGCGCCGCAGACGCCCCCTACACGATCGAGCGCGTCGAGCTCGCCGACCCCGGTCCCGGCGAGATCGTCGTCCGGATCGCGGGCGTCGGGATGTGCCACACCGACCTGCTCGGGCGGGTGCCGGGCGACCTGGTCGCGAAGCCGGTGATCCTCGGGCACGAGGGGTCCGGCGTGGTCGAGGCGGTGGGGCCGGACGTCACCGGCGTCACCGAAGGCGACCACGTGGTCATGTCGTTCGACTCGTGCGGGTCCTGCGCGAACTGCCGCGACGCGGTGCCCGGCGCCTGCCCGCGGATGGCCGCGCTGAACATGATCGCGGTCCCGCTGGACGGGCGGCCCCGCGCCACGGACGCCGACGGGAACGCGGTCGGCAACCGGTGGTTCGGGCAGTCGTCGTTCGCGTCGCACGCCCTCGGCACCGTGCGGAACGTCGTCCCGGTGACCAAGGACGTGCCGATCGAGCGGCTCGGGCCGCTCGGCTGCGGCGTGCAGACCGGCGCCGCGTCCGTGCTGATCTCCCTCGGCGTCCGGGCCGGCGACAGCATCGCGGTGTTCGGCGCGGGCGCGGTCGGGCTCGCCGCCGTGATGGCCGCGAAGGTCGCGGGCGCCACCACGATCGTCGCGGTCGACCTGAACGGCGCGCGCCTCGACCTGGCCCGCGAGCTCGGCGCCACCCACACGGTCGACGGCGCGGACGACGACATCGCGGGCCGGATCCGGGCGCTGTCGGGTGGCGAGGGCGTGCAGTACTCGTTCGACACGACCGCCGTCCCGTCCGTGGTGTCGACCGCCGTCGCGTCGCTGCGCACCACCGGCGTCTGCGGCCTCGTCGGCGTCGGCTCCGAGGAGTACCGGCTCGACCCGAACCTGCTGCTCATGGGCCGGACGGTCAAGGGCATCATCGAGGGCGACGCCGTCCCGCACACCTTCATCCCGAAGATGATCGACCTGTGGCGCAGGGACCTGTTCCCCTTCGACCGCCTCATCGCGACCTACCCGCTCGACCGGATCAACGAGGCCGAGGCGGACGCCGCGTCCGGGAAGGTCGTCAAGCCCGTCCTCCTGCCCGGCTGAGCCGCGAGCCGCCGCGACCCGCCGCGACCCGCCGCGGGCCGTCGCGGGTCACCGCACGCGGTGGAGGAGGTCGCGGCCGGAGGCGAGCCGGCGGCAGTTCTCCGCCGCGACCTCGAAGTACCGGTCCCACGTCTCCCCGGTGAGCCACGCGACGTGCGGCATCACGACGACGTTGTCGAGCGCGAGCAGCGGGTTCCCCGGATCGACCGGCTCGCGCTCGAAGACGTCCAGGCCGGCGCCGCCGAGCCGCCCGGACTCCAGCGCCGCGACCAGCGCCGATTCGTCGATCACCGCGCCGCGCGCCGTGTTCACCACGACCGCGCCGGGCGGCAGCAGCGCGAGCCGCTCGGCGTCCAGCAGGTGGTGCGTCTCGTCGGTCAGCGGGATGTGCACCGACAGGACGTCGCTCGCCCGCAGCAGGTCGTCCAGCTCCCGCCAGGCCGGGTCGTCGCGGCGCGGGCGCCGCGAGGTGTACAGGACGCGGGCGCCGACCGCCTCCAGCATCCCGCGCAGCAGCCCCGCGATCTCGCCGCCGCCGAGCAGCCCGACCGTCCGGCCCCGCAGCTCACCGCCGGCCAGCGACCGGTCGGCGGGCCAGCCCTCGCCGCGCCGCGTCCGCGCGTCGAACGCGACCAGCTTGCGCAGCGCCGCGAGCGCCAGCAGCAGGCTCGTCTCCGCGACGGCCTGCGCGTTGCGGCCCGGCATGTTCGCGACGGCGATCCCGCGCTCGGCGGCGGCGTCCAGGTCGATGGTGTTCACCCCGGTGCCGAGCTTCTGGACCAGCCGCAGCTTCGGCGCCCGGTCCATGTCGGCGGCGGTCAGCGGCCGCAGCACGTGCCAGATCACCTCGGTGTCCGGCAGCAGCGCGTGGAAGCGGGCGTCGTCCTGCTCGGAGCAGGAGACGATGTCCAGGCCGGGCTCGGTGTGGTCCATGTCGTAGTGCAGCAGCACCCGCATCCTGGTCCCTCTCGGTCGGTTCACGTTCGCTGAACCCGGCGGTCGCGGCCGGTGTCCCGCGGCTATCTTTCCGATCGTGGCGCATGCCGCGAGCCCGGGAAGGGCCGCCCCCGGCGGCCGCGCGGGCGGTGGTTGATCCGCGACGCCCCGGAAAGGGAACCGATATGACGGCATCCTGGCTTCCCGACCTGCCGATCGTCCAGGCGCCGATGGCGGGCGGCCCGTCCACGCCGGAGCTCGCCGCGGCCGTGTCGGACGCGGGCGGGCTCGGCTTCCTCGGCGCCGGCTACAAGACGGCGGACGCCGTGCGCGCCGACATCGACCGGACGCGGGCGCTGACGTCCCGCCCGTTCGGCGTCAACGTCTTCATGCCGTCGCACGACGACGTCGACCCCGCCGCCGTCGCCGCCTACCGGGACGCCCTCGCCCCCGAGGCGCGGCGGCTCGGCGTCGACCCCGGCACCCCGGGGGCCCGCGACGACGCCTACGACGCCAAGATCGCCGTCCTGCTGGCGGACCCGCCCGCCGTCGTGAGCTTCACGTTCGGCTGCCCGGACGCCGCCGTCATCCGCGCCTTCCAGGAGCGCGGCACCACCGTCGTCGTCACCGTGACCACCGCCGAGGAGGCCCGGCCGGCGTCCGCCGCCGACGCGCTGTGCGCGCAGGGCACCGAGGCGGGCGGGCACCGCGGCTCGTTCACCAACACCTTCGACGGCGCGCTCCCGCTCCACGACCTGCTCCGCGACGTCCTCGCGGTCACGGACCTCCCCGTCATCGCCGCCGGCGGTCTCGGCACGCCGGACGACGTCGCCGGCGTCCTCGCCCTCGGCGCCGTCGCCGCCCAGCTCGGCACGGTGTTCCTGCGCTGCCCGGAGAGCGGCGCGAGCGCCGTGCACAAGGCCGCGCTCGCCGACCCGCGCTTCACGTCCACCGCGATGACCAGGGCGTTCAGTGGACGTCCCGCGCGCGGCCTGGTCAACCGCTTCCTCGCCGAGCACTCCGCCGACGCGCCCGCCGCCTACCCGGACGTCCACTACGTGACGTCGCCGCTGCGCAAGGCCGCCGCCGCGCAGGGCGACCCGGACATCCCCAACCTCTGGGCCGGCACCGCCTTCCGCGCCGCCGCCGAGACCCCGGCCGCCGACCTCGTCCGGCACCTGGCGTCCCGCCTCTGACCCGCGCTTCGCGTCCGGCCCCCGACCCGCGCCTCGCCCTTGTCTGCGGCGAGGTGTAGCGGCGCCGTTGGAGATTCACTCCGGCGGGGGAGGCGGGTCGTGCCGGTGGGGGAGGTGTGGCCGGGGCGTGCGCGCGATCTTCGAAGCATGACCGATTCCGCTGTTGCCGCCGTGCGCCCCGGGCGGCTGCGGGCCGCGTGGGCCTCCGCGCACGCGCCCGTCCCCGGGGTGCCGCGCTGGGCGCGGGCCGCCGCGCTGACCGTCCCGCTCGTCGTGCTGCCGTCCAGCCTGTGGCGGATCGCGGGCGTCGCCCTGCACCTGCCGATCGTCCGGCACACGGGAGGCGACGAGAGCGGCAACCTGCCGTCCTGGCTGCCGATCGAGCTGTACGTGGTGCTGCTGTCGATCCTCTCCGAGCTGCTGGCGTTCACCGCCGTCGGGCTCGTGTCGACGTGGGGCGAGGTGTTCCCGAAATGGGTGCCGTTCCTGCGCGGACGGCGCGTGCCGACGCTCGCCGCGGTCGTCCCGGGCGCGATCGGCGCCGCCGTCCTGACGTGCCTGTGGACGTGGGTGTTCGTGATGCTGGCGTTCGGCCGCAACATCGCGGGCGACCGGCTCACCGCCGACTCGCCGCTCAACGCCGACACCTGGCAGGGCGCCTTGGTCGTCGTCTCCTACGTCCCGCTGGTCGCCTGGGGGCCGCTGCTCGCGGCGGTCACGTTCG
This sequence comes from Spirillospora sp. NPDC000708, assembly GCF_040299565.1. Taxonomy (NCBI): domain Bacteria; kingdom Bacillati; phylum Actinomycetota; class Actinomycetes; order Streptosporangiales; family Thermomonosporaceae; genus Spirillospora; species Spirillospora sp. NPDC000708. The sequence continues at coordinate 2,828 of NZ_JBEPCJ010000013.1, read as the reverse complement.
CGTACCACCGGCGCCGCGCCCACGGCGCCTGAGGCACCCGACCGGCGCTGGTCAGCGCGGTTGCCGGGCGCGGAGCAGCAGGTTCTGGAGGGCGCCGAGCTCGTCCTCGCCGAGGCCGCCCAGGGGCGAGTCCTTCGAGAGCAGTTCGAGCAGGCGCGCGCGCAGTTCGGTGCCGTCCGCGGTCAGGACGAGCTGCTTGGCGCGGCGGTCCTGCGGGTGGGGGCGGCGCTCGACCAGGCCGCGCTTCTCCAGCTTGTCGACGACGAACGTGGCGTTGGACGGCTCGCAGCTCATCCGTTCGGCGAGGTCGCGCATCGTCATCGGCCCGGTCAGCTCGCGCAGCGCGGTGGCCTGCGGGCCGGTGAGCCCGAGCGTCGTGGCGCGCTCGCGGACGTGCTCCTCGATCTGCCGGGACAGCCCGGTCACCAGCCCGCACAGCTCCCGCTCGGCGGTGGCGGCGAACTCCGGATCGGTGCTCATGGCTCGAGCTTACATCAAGCTGCAATGGTTGCAGCTTGAATAGTTCTAGTTGTAAGTTTTCCGTCGTGCGGCGGCCGCAGGGCGCGGCCGTCCCGAAGGGAGACACCCATGCCCAGCACCCCCGGCACGCCCGACGCGGGCACCCGGAACCGGTTCGCCGCCGAGGCGGGCGCCAGGACGATCCGGCTCGGCGACCTGGCGATCACCTACGTCCCGGACGGCGCCGTCGAGCTGAAGCCCCGCGCCTGGTTTCCCGGCACCACCGACGCGTTCTGGGCCGAACGCCCCGAGTACCTCAACGCGGCGGGCAACCTCGTCGCGAGCATCGGCGGCCTGCTGGTCGAGCACGGCGACCGCGCCCTGCTGATCGACGCCGGCGTCGGCCCGCTCGCCTGGCCGGACGCCCCGGACCGGCCGATCGGCGCCCTGCGCGGCGGCGCGCTGCCCGCGAGCCTCGCCGGGCTCGGCCGCGCCCCCGCCGCGATCGAGGCCGTCGCCATCACCCACCTGCACGTCGACCACACCGGCTGGCTGGCGCCCGCCGCCGGCGGCCCGTCACCGCTCGCCGGCGCGGAGGTGCTGGTCAGCGCGTCCGAGTGGGAGCACCGCGCGCTGTCCGACACCGACCCCGCCGTCCTCGACGGCTTCGCCGCGCGGGTCCGGACGACCGCCGACGGCGAGGAGATCTTCCCCGGCGTGCGGGTCCGGACGACGGCCGGCCACACCGCCGGGCACACCGTCTACGAGATCGCCTCGGGCGGGCGGCGGCTCCTCGCGTTCGGCGACGCGCTGCACTCGCCCGTCCAGGTGGACCACCCGGAGATCTCCGCCGTGGTCGACCACGACCCGGAACTGTCCGCCGACGTCCGCCGGAGCCTCATCGCCGAGCTCGCCGACCCGGACACGATCGGCTTCGGCGTCCACTTCGGCGACGTCCAGTTCGGGCGCGTCGTCCCCGGCACCCCCGGCTGGCTCCCGGAGGACCGGTGACCGCGTCCGCCACCGCCCGCACGGGCCACTGGCCCGCCATCGTCGCCGCCGCGGCCGCCGCGACCGCGGCGGTGATGCCCGGGTTCACCGTCGGCGCGCTCGCCCCGTCGATGCAGCACGCCCTGCACACGAACCGGACCACGCTGGGGCTGGCGATGAGCGCCTTCTACGCGGCGAGCGCGCTCGGCTCGCCCGCCGCGAAGCGGCTGGCCGCGCGGCTGCCCGTCCCAGTGGCCCTGTCCGCGGCGGCGGCCGTCGCGTCGCTGTCGATGCTGGCCCTCTCCCGCGCCGGGCACGTCGCCGTCCTCTTCCCGGTGCTGGTCGCCGCCGGGTTCGCCAACGGGCTCGTCCAGCCCGCCGCCGGCCGGCTCATCGCCGCCCGCGCCCCCGACCGCCGCCGCTCCCTCGCCGCCGGGACGATCGGCGCCGCGCTCGGCGCCGGCACGCTCGTCCCCGGCCTGCTCGTCGCGCTCGTCGTGCACCCGTACGGCTGGCGCGCCGCGATGGCGATCGCCGGGCTGCTGGCGCTCGTCCCCGTGGCGCTGGCCCCGCTGACCCGCACGCCCGCGGCCGGGCCCCGGCGCGCGGCGGCGGCGTCCGCGCCGATGCCGCGCGCCGTCCGGCGGACGCTGGTCCTGTGGGCGGTCGCGGCGGCCCTGTCCGCGACGGGGAACAACGCGGTGGCCTCGTACTTCGTGCAGCTCGGCGCGCACTCCGGGGTGCCGGACGGCCTCACCGGCGACCTCCTCGCGATGAGCGCGGTCATCGCGATCGCCGTGCGGCTGGCCGCCGGCGCGCTCGCCGACCGGGCGCCGCGCGGCGACCGGACGGTCATCGCGGTGATGATGCTGAGCGGCGCCGCCGGGCTGGCGCTCATCGCCGTCGGCTCCCCGGTCACGTTCCTCGCCGGGGCCGTCCTGGCGTTCTCCGCCGGATGGGGCTGGACGGGCCTGCTCCTGTCGGCGGCGCTCCGCCTCCTGCCGGACCGCGCGGAGAACGCGGGCCACACCGTCCAGGTCGGCGTCTACACCGGCGCGACGATCGCCCCGTTCACGTTCGGCGCCCTGTCGGCGTCGCTCGGCTTCGCGGCGGCGGCACTGCTCGCCGCCGCGGCCGCCCTCACCGCCGCGTCCCTCATGGCCGCGACCACCCGGCCCGCGCTGAGATGCGGCGAGTCGCCGTCATTGCGAGCCGCATGAGGTCAACGAGCGGGAAGGACCCGGCCCGTCACCGCGCCGAGGCCGAGGCGCGCGCCGCCCGGACCCGGCGCGGTGGCGGAGATCGTGACGGTGTCGCCGTCCTCCAGGAACGTCCGGGGCTCGCCGCCGACCTCGACCGGCTCCTTGCCGCCCCAGGTC